>JBBAGC010000288.1:0-3581 GCA_041655115.1 Spirochaetota bacterium
TAAAAATAGCAATGCTTCCCCATTTACTTGCACGAATTACTTCATTTAAGCCCATTAAAGCGCAAAGTACTATTAGCCACATAATCCAGTTTTGCCATGGAATAGTTTCAAAAAAGAACATATTGTTACCTCCATTTAAAAACAAAGTATATTTCTAATTTCTGACTTGCTGAAATAGAAAGCTCATATTCAAGTCATGTATATAATTAGGCATAAATAAGGACTAATGCAAATAGGGGGAATTTCTATATTTAAGATAGGGGGATTCCCTATTATAATCAGCAGGGACAGAAAAAACGGGTAGAGATCAGGAACTAATTAGGGAAGATCAAAAAAATTACTTTATTCCCATATAAAAACTTATATGCAGTTACTAAAAATTATTTTCAATCTGGGCAAAATAATTAAGTAAGAAATTAAAAAGCAAATTTCAGAGAATTTTCATAAAAAGCCCAATAAAAAAAGCGATTTAATAATCGCTTTTTTAGTAGATGCTCCTCCGGTAGGACTCGAACCTACGACCAATTGGTTAACAGCCAACTGCTCTACCGACTGAGCTACAGAGGAATGTTTTTGATACAATAAGGTTAATAGCAAATGAAGGACATTTGTGTCAACAATATTTCTCAAAAAAATTTTTTACCTTGTATTTTTTTAATTTTGTATTATGTATCAGCTATTGCTATTTTAACCTAATTTCATAATTTTTGTTTAAAACTAAATGTTCTTATACCCTGCCGCTTTCGCGACGGGCTAATAAAAGCAGAATTATTACAGAATAAACCTGTAAATAAATTGAAAAATAATCACTGGCTTATATTATCTTTATTTTATTCAGAAAGCACAGTGTTTTACCGTTAATCTTTTAATAACCATGTGTTAATAAGGTGAGGAACAGATTGGAACAGGATAATTCCCTAAAAACCAGGCTAATAAGAATAACCGGAAATCAGCTTGATTTACATGATGCAAAAGCAGTACCAGAAGAGGTTAACCTTCTTAGACAAAAAACCTTTACAAAAGAATTAGCCACCCTTGTAAACAGAATATATGGCAATGAAGCCACTGAATCAGAATCTATCAAGGAAACAGCTGCTCTTGATATTGCTGAAAAAAACAACCTTCTCATGGAGTTTGAAAAGCTCATTTACTCACTGAAACATAAAGATGAAATTGCCAAAACAGAATCACAGTACAATCCTTTTAATCTGAACATTGATGTTTACGATGACATTGACGATATTGACGATTATCTTCAAAAGGGGATAGAACAATGCGGATTTAATGAATTTGGACTTTTTAAATACATACTTTCTGAAAGTTCCTTCAAATTTGACAGAGGTCTTCTTGATGATTTTTTAAAAACAAACTGTTTTTTCGGTTTAAAAGATGATCTTCTTAAAAAAGGTATTCCGGAACAAGGTATTATAATAAAAGCAGATTCTATTAAAAAAGATCCTTTTCTCAAAAAAAAATTTTCTTCCAATTCTGAATCTGAGGAAAACAATAGCTCCTTTTACTTAAACAGGGTGTTATACTGCTGTGATAAAGTTTTTATTAAAGAAAATAATTCAAACCTCAGCACAATAGAGGAGTACACATCTCCACTAATTATGATAAAACTTCCGGAAAAATTTAATATAGATACAGAAAATATCCATAAAATTATTATTAAATATATATCAATTCCCCTTGCAATATATATGGGAAAAAACAGGCTTATTCCTGTAATCAATGACTCTAACTATGAGGACTGTTTTCATTTAATAGAGTTATTTCAAAAAACATCCCATACTTCAAAATTAACCTGGCTTATTCTTTCCGGAAAAGAAATGTCCTCAATGGAAAGTTTTTTTATGCTTAAATATTTTCTTTCAAAAATAAGGCTTAATGCAGGAATAAACTCTCTTGTTATGAGAGTAGCCTTAAATCAGATTGTCTTAGCCTTACCTGTAGAAAATGTAGAGAAAATAAAAAAGATTATTGATGACTTTAATGAAAGAAGCAGCAATTACATTAATCTAAAATATATTGAAAATTATAGTTCAGAAACAAAAAATAAACTTATAGAATTTTTCCTTTGAGATACAATGAGGTATTATTACAAAATATATATTACAGCCTCTATTCTCCTTATATGTTTTTTTTCGCATAAGGGGTTTGCTGCAGGCTCAATAGGCACATCAGGCGCAGATTTTCTTGAGCTTGGAATAGGAAGTCGCCCTCTTGGAATGGGTGAAGCCTTTACAGCTGAAATCAATGATATAAATTCACTTTACTATAATCCTGCAGGTCTTGCCACTTTAAGATTCCCTGTACTTTCAGTTGTACACCAGGAGCTTATTCTTGATTCAAGGTATGAAAACATCAGTGTTGCATTCCCCCTTTTTGAAGGGCGTATTGCCTTTTCCAATTCATTATTCTGGGTTCCTCCATTTGACAAAATAGATATTGATGGAAATACAACAGGTAAAGTAAACTTTTACAATGGAAACTTTTCAATAGGATACGGATATGACCTGGGTTTTGTTTATTTAGGTGGTTCTATAAAATATATATACCAAAAAATTGATACGCTTTTTTTAAGTTCTTTTGCTTTTGACCTTGGAGTACTTAAAGGAATGTATTTATATTCGCCTTTTGACAGCCCTGTGCAAAACTTTCACATAGGATTTTCTATTTTAAACCTTGGAACAAAAGCCAAAGATGATCCTTTGCCCAGAATGATACGCTTTGGCCTATCCTATAAACCCACACACTGGTTAGGGCTGAATATGGATATTACTGAAAATTTTATAAATCTATCAGACCTTTATGATTTTACCTATGGCTTTGAAGAAAGTTTTAGAATGAACCTTGGAATAGAGCTTAATTACCTGGAACTTTTATATTTTCGTACAGGCTGGAGATTCAATGACAGCGGAAAATACTCTCTTGGTTTTGGTTTTAACTATGCTGTGCAGAATGTGGCTTTTAATATTGACACATCAATTTCTGACAATGGTATTTTTGGCCCTGTATATTCAATAAACGCTACTTTTAAACTTATACCAAAAGTTATTACAGTAGAGGATAAACTTCGTGCAGAAGTTCATTATAAAAGAGGTATAAGGCATTATGTGTCTGATGATATAGATTCTGCCATTGCCGAATTCAGACTGACAAAGGATTACAACCCTTATCATAAGGACATTAATAAGAAAATTGATGACCTACTTGAAATAAAAAAAATGAGAAAGAGAAACGAGGAACTTGAAGATGAGCTTAAAAAGGATCAACAGGACGAACTCTTCTATTAGGGAAATAACAGTAACCCCCAATTTTTGCCCAAATGCTGCAGGGTCAGTACTTTTTGGCATGGGAAATACAAGGATAATATGCGCTGTGCATTTTTCAGATGAAGTGCCTGAACATGCAAAAAATAAAAACACAGGCTGGCTATCAGCAGAATATACAATGTTGCCATATTCCACTCCAACAAGAAAAGCCAGAGAGTTTCAAAAAAGGGATGGACGCTCAGTGGAAATTCAGCGTCTTATAGGGAGATCCCTCAGGGCAGGAATAGACCTTTCACTCATACC
>JBBAGC010000289.1:0-3578 GCA_041655115.1 Spirochaetota bacterium
GCTTGAAACAGCGCATAGTAAATTTAAAACACCTCTGTTTATGCCTGTTGCCACAAGAGGCACTATACGTGCTTTAACAATGGATGATGTAAAAAGCATAGGCTTTGATATTATTCTTGCAAATACCTATCACCTTTATTTGCGCCCTGGAACTGATGTTCTTGAAAGAGCAGGCGGGCTTCATAAATTTATGAATTTTGATAAATCATTCCTCACTGATTCAGGGGGATTTCAGATTTTCTCTTTAAGCAATCTTTGCAAAGTAGGAGAAGAGGGTGTTGAGTTTAATTCCCATATTGATGGGTCCAGGCATTTTTTTACTCCTGAAAAGGTGCTTGATATTCAAAGAGTAATAGGTTCAGATATTATGATGGTTCTGGATCAGTGTAGTGAGTATCCTATAGAAAAGGATAAAGCCCGTGCTGAAATGGAGAGAACTATCAGGTGGGCTGGCCAATCTGCGGATTATTACAAAAACACCTTTGATATGGATAAACAGGCCTGTTTTGCAATAGTGCAGGGAAGTGTTTATAATGATTTAAGAAAAGACTGTGCAGAGCGTCTTGCTGACATGGATTTTCCAGGCTATGCAATAGGAGGCCTTTCTGTTGGTGAGCCAAAGGAGCTTTACAGAGAGGTAACTGCAGTTCTTACAGAACATATGCCACAAAATAAGCCCAGATATATGATGGGTGTTGGCAGTCCCCCTGAAATACTTTTTGGTATAAGGCACGGTGTGGATATGTTTGACTGTGTAATGCCCACAAGAATAGCTCGCAATGGCACTCTTTTCACATCAAAGGGGAGGGTGAATATAAAATCAGCAATTTATGAAAAGGATTTTTCTCCTTTGGATCCGGATTGCTGCTGTTATGTATGCCAAAACTTTTCAAAGGCATATTTGCGGCATCTTTTTAAAGTTGGAGAAATATCATCCTTTATTTATAATTCCTATCATAATCTTTTTTTTATGAAAAGCTTTATGGAGGAAATCAGAACTTCTATAAATGAAGGAACCTTTGATGAAGTTGAAAAAAAATGGCTTCGGATTTTTTCATAATTCGTTGTTTGGGAAATCAATATAAAAGTCAGTTTTGACAAGCCGGTCATATTGTCTAAAAAAGAGCCTTTATAGATTATTTGCAATAAACTCATCTATCTAAAAATCGTTTTTAATAAAGCTTGACAAGCATTTATTATGAGATTATTATGTATGAAACAATTGTCTTGTTTAACAGGAGGAAGGGACTATTATGGATATAAGTTCCCAGATAAAGGGTGATGTAGTTATTCTTGATATATCAGGAGAAATTGATCTATATAATGCACCTGAAATAAAAGACATTATCAATAAACTTATTGAACAGAAAAAATATAACGTAATAATAAATCTTAAAGAAGTTACATACATTGATTCCTCTGGTATTGGCGCCCTTATTTCCAGTCTGTCAAACCTGAAAAAGTACCAGGGTGGATTGAAAATTATCAATGTTTTTGCTTCAGTTAAAAAAGTTTTTGAATTAACCAAGCTTACCTCTTTTTTTGAAATATATGACTCAGAAGATGAAGCTCTCTCTTCCTATGAGGAGTAAGTTACTGGTAAATACCACAAAGATAAAGATAGGGGTTTAAAATGAGAAGCACAAGATTTTTTCCTGTAATAATCATTTCAATTTTATTATTTATTATTGCCTGTGATAATGAGGTTCCTGTTAAGGAACTTACAAATGCGCGGGTTGCCATTGAACAGGCTGTTTCAGTTAATGCAGAAAAGTATGCTGCAGAAGAGCTTGAAGAGGCAAAAATTAGTCTGATGAAAGCCCATGAGCAGCTTTTAAAAGATGAAAAGCCCGGTGATTCAGCTAAGAGTGCCGGAGTTTCCTATGATAAAGCTATGGAGGCTTATAACAAGTCCCTTCCTTTTTATTCCCAGGATGCTATTGACAGGGCTGAAACAGCAATATCCGAGGCAGATGCAGTTAATGCAGAAAAGCTGGCTCCTGTATATTTTGAGGAGGCAAAAGAGCTCTATAGGCAGGCTGGAGAGGAGCATAAGGACAGGGAATATCTGGAAGCTCACAGTTTGGCAGAAAGCTCCTATGATGCTGCTGTAAAAGCAAAAGAGGAATCTGTTGATAACAGGTATAAGCTTGGTTTTCAGATAGGTGAAGTAACCTCTATATTGAGAAAGATTGAGAATTATGACTATGAATCCTATGCACCGGAAGAGTATGCTCTTGCTCTAGAATACCTCAGGAAAGCTGAGAATGAATATGCAGAGAACCAGCTCAAAAATGGTTTTGACTCTATAGAAACAGCAAGAATCAATGCTGACAGGGCTTACAGGTTCACAATGGAAGGTGTAACAGAAGAACGTATTGAAGAGGCAGAGCTTGTTTTAGCTGAAGCTGAAGATGCAAAAGGCGATACTTCTGATGAGGATTATGCAGCAGCTCGTGAAGCTCTTGATATTTCAAAAAAATTGAGAAGAGAAGGTGACTTTGAAGAGTCCCTTACTTATTCAAATGAGGCAATAAGACTGGGTAACATGGTTGTTGAGGATAGTAAAAAAGTTGCTTCCGGTTGCAGTATGCTGGGCAGTGACAAGGTACAGAAAGATGATGATTTAGCAAAGGATTCATCTGATGATTATACTTACTATACTGTAAAGTCCTGGGAAAAGTATAAGGATTGTCTGTGGAGAATCTCTGGAGAGTATTACAAAAACCCCAGGCTTTGGAGAAAAATATATAATGCAAATCGCGATAGAATTAAAAATCCTGATCTTATAAAGCCGGGCTGGGTAATAAGGATCCCCAAATTGAAATAAACAGTATTATATTGATTTGTATAGCAGGCTTGATTTATTATCAGGCCTGATTTATTTGTTTTTTTGCAAAATTACAGGTTTAAAATCATTTAATATTTATATTTTTTATTTCATAATAAGTTTTTAAAAAACTTCCAGGAATAGTTGTCGGTTTATATGAATAATAAAGAATCAGATTTAAAAAGAGACAGGGAGGATTTGACTTCAGACAATGAATTTTCTGTAAATTCGGATAAAGTTCCTGAAGAAGGTATGGAAGAAGCTGAGTCTAAAGCGCCTGCTTCTAAAAAATCCAGAAAGGACTTTACTGACTCGTCAATATCCTGGTATCTGGATCAGATAAATAAAATTCCTCTTCTTACAAGGGAGCAGGAAGATGCCTTTGCCCGTAAAGCCAGGGATGGTGATGAAAGGGCAAAAAACGAGCTAATAAAAGGCAACCTTCGTTTTGTTGTTTCAGTAGCTAAAAAATTTCAAACCAGTGGTGTTTCTCTCCTTGATTTAATCAATGAAGGTAATCTGGGGCTTATTAAAGCAGCTGAAAAATTTGATCCTGACAGGGGATTTCATTTTATTTCCTATGCTGTGTGGTGGATAAGGCAGTCAATAATTCTTGCTATTTCACAAAAGTCATCATTAATTCGCCTCCCTTTAAACCGGACAGCTGATTTGCAAAAGATTGAAAGGGTTCATAAAAAACTTGAGCATCAGCTGGGCAGGGAACCTTTGGCATCTGAAATAGCAGAAG
>JBBAGC010000290.1:0-3575 GCA_041655115.1 Spirochaetota bacterium
CCACAAGGGGGTTCAGGGCTGGCGTTTCAGTGACCATGGTTGGTGGTTATCTTTTAAGGGGGGATGATCACTATTTACAGACTTCTCCTGAATTTTATGTTTACTATTCACCTTTTCATCTTCCCTTTCTTAAAACTCACCCAACAGTCCTGGAGTTCAGGGTGAGCGGCGATTTTATTATTCCTCCTCTTGGAAGATCATGGCTGGAAAAAAACAGGCCAAATGAAAAGAATGAATGGCTTGAAAATGATGACAGGCTTGAAATTGGTGGCCCGGAAACTGTGCGAGGCTGGAATTACTATGATTCTGATTTGCCCGATTCATGGAGATATGCAGGGCTTTATCACAGGATTTTATACGGGCTTGAGTACAGGATTCCCATAGAGCCTTCAATGCTTTGGGTAGCTCTGTTTTTTGATGCCGGCTCTTTATGGTCTGATAAATACTGGGAAAAAAACCTGACCCCTGCTTACAGGGAGTATATTAATGCTGATCTTGAAACAGGAGATCTTCGCAGAATCGATCAGTTTTTTAACACTAATTTTATGTCTTATTTTATTTATTCCTATGGTATAGGTCTTAAGGTTCAAATACCCATGATGCCTTTAAGGTTCTGGTTTGGTAAAAAAATGATTTATGATGGCGGATTTAAAACTATAAGCGGATTTAATTTTCAGTTTTCAATAGGGGATATCAGGTATTGATGGGCATGAACAGGTTTTAAGCAAATATAAAGGAATTATAAAAAAATGAAATTACGATTATTTACAGTATTTTTAACTGTGGTTTTGTCCCTGTTTTTTGTATCGTGTAAGGAGGGAGAGGATAAAATACCTGGTCATATCTTTGATGGAACCAGCGCCAGATTTGCTATTGTGGTTTCAAAAAAAAAGTTTGTTTTATCTGTTTATGATACTGATTTTAAAAAAGTTGCTTCATACAGGATAGGTTATGGGCTTAATCCTGATATGTTGCCAAAGCTTTTTCAGAATGACAAGCGTACACCTGAAGGTATGTACAGGATAGATGAAATTCTCAGCATGGATGCTTCCAGGGAAACAGAATCATACAAAAAAATAAAGTATATGAATGGAGTTTATTTTTCATCAAAAGCAGGTTATTCCAAATTTAATAATCCGGAAGCAGACCTGGGGGATAATGCATATGGACCCAGATTTTTTAGCATTGATTATCCTAATGAGAAAGACAGGGAACGCTATGCAAAGGCTCTGGAAAAGGGAGAAATTCCTTTTGAAAAAGGTTCACCCCTTCCTATTGGGTATGGTATAGCAATACATGGCAATAATGATGAGGCATCCATTGGGCATTTAAGTTCCAGCGGGTGTGTAAGAATGTATAACAGGGATATAGTTGAGCTTGACAGGTTTGTAGAAACAGGCACACCGGTATTTATTTATTAGTTTTATTGACAGTTTTATTTGGATTTATAGTGAAATTAATAAGTTGACATAATATTAATGGTTGCTGAATACTGGAAGCAATTATCGTGAAATTTTAAGAAAAAAGGATATAATTATGTATGGAGTAGCTTATGCACAGGGACAGGCAGCAGGAGCAGGAGGTGGCTGGATGCAGCTTGTACCTATAATTTTGATGGTAGTAATTTTTTATTTTCTTCTTATAAGGCCTCAGCAGAAAAAAGAAAAGCAGAGACTGGCTATGATAGGCAATATTCAAAAGGGTGACAGAGTGATTGCAGGAGGGGGTGTTTACGGGACTGTAGTTAGCACCAAAGATGACATTGTGGTTTTGAAAATAGCAACAAACACTAATGTTGAATTTGCTAAAAATTCAATTCAGGCAAAAATTTAATAATTTAAACTATTATATGAAATTTTTAAAAACCATATCAATTTTTTTATTTTGCACAATTATTGTTTTACCTGTTTTTTCTCAGGATACAGGCAACGTGGATGCTGGTTTAAACCCTGTATCAGAAGAAATGGAACAAAAGAATGTGCCAGATGATATTAGTATAATCGAAGAAAAAAAAGAACCGGATTTTTTACCTGAAACTGAGAATGTTAAAATTATAGAGCCAAAAAAGGTTGAAGAGAAAAAAGAACCTGTTAAACTCCCTGTTGTTAAAAAAAGTGTAGTTAAATCAAATCAAACTGCTCAGAAGGAAGTGACAGGTGAACCGGAATTTCTTAGGATTGATGAAGGTGATTTTAAATACAGCCGTATTCCGGAATTGATAGTTGCTGAGGCTAAGACACAAGCAGCTGTTAATTTTGAAATTGAGAATCCTGATAATGCCAGAGCAGTGGATCTTTCAGATGGTGATTCTGACGAAGCCGGAATTCTGGGAATGAAAAAGGGAACTGCTGATGTAGTAGCCAAGGTTGGGATACTGCTGCTTATTCTTATAGTGTTTATTCTTTATAAATCCAGAATGAAAGGAACCAGCAAAAGTAAAAGGGGTCCTGGAAGAAATGTTCTCAACAGTTACAGGAAATAATGTTTTATAGAGGGTCTAAATGTCTAAGGGTATGATATATAAATTCATATTTATTCTTTTCCTTGTTGTTTTGTCAGTGCTTTTAATCCTTCCCACAGTGGGAAGCAAGCAGATGGAAATATCTTTTATAGATAAGGCTCAGGCTGTTGACATGGAAAATGTTATGAATCGTTTTTCCGAACAGGGCTATGATGTCAGTAAGGATGAGAATGTAATTATGGTTCGTGGCAGCAATCTTACAGATGCAACCATGAATGAAATAAAAATTCTTCCCGGTGTTTCAGAGGTTAAACTTCTTAAGCATTGGGTTGAGACAGCATTTCTTGCCAAGAAAATAAATCTTGGTCTTGATCTTCAGGGTGGAATGCACCTTGTGTTACAGGCAAATTTTGAAGGGATTAAGGAAAAGCTTGGCAGAGAGCTTACTGAAAAGGATCGAAATGAAATTACGCAGCAGGCTCTTGAGTTATTGCGAAACCGTATTGACAAGTTCGGGGTTTCAGAGCCTTCGATCAGACCCAGAGGAAATGAGGCTATTGAAATACAGCTTCCCGGGCTCAAGGATCCTGAGGGAGTAAAAAATGCAATTGGTACAACAGGCAGCCTTGAGTACAGGCTTGTTGATGAAAATTATACAGATTTGGCTACAAAGCTTTTTATTGAAAAATATAGCGAAAGCGGAGTTCCTGTTGATGAAGAAGCACAGTATGAGTTTATCCATAATTTAAGCAAAGAGATAGGACTTCCTGCGGAACTGGAAATTCTTTTCTTTTACAACAGGGATAAAGATACGGGAAATATTTTTCCAGAGCATCCAATGGCTCTTTCAAAGACAAGTTCTCTTAATGGAACTGATATACAGGAGGCTCTTGTTGACCGTGATGAATATGGTCAGATTATTGTTATGTTCAGAACCACTGCTGAGGGCGCTGCTAAATTTGCCAGGGCAACATCTGAACCTAACCATGGCAAGAGGCTTGCTATAGTGCTTGATAAAAAAATCAGAAATGCGCCAAGTATTCGTGAAACCATTGCTTCTGGAAGTGGTAATATTAGTGGCGGATTTACCTTTGATGAAGCAACAACATTAGCC
>JBBAGC010000291.1:0-3572 GCA_041655115.1 Spirochaetota bacterium
CTGCTGTCAGGGCTCATGTTTTTTTTTAAGTTCTGACAGCTCAATAACTTCATCAGGAACCATAATTACAACACGTTCCATGATGTTTTTTAACTCCCTCACATTGCCGGGCCAGGGATATTTTTTTAAAAAGTCCATAGATTCTTTGCTTAGTTTTTTTTCACCAGTTCCATGTTCTTCTGAAAACTTTTTAAGGAAATAACCAACAAGCAATTCAAGATCACTGCTCCTTTCAGAAAGCCTTGGCACATGAACAGGTATTACATTAAGCCTGTAATAAAGGTCTTCCCTGAACTTACCCTCTTCAATAGCCTTTGCAACATCAACATTTGTGGCAGCAATAACACGCACATCAACACTTACGGTTTCATTCCCCCCTACCCTTTCAAGCTCCTGCTCCTGCAACACCCTTAAAACCTTGGCCTGTGCAGCAAGGCTCATGTCGCATATTTCATCAAGAAAAAGGGTCCCAGTATCAGCAAGTTCAAACTTCCCCATCCGTCTGTTTAAGGCACCTGTAAAAGATCCCTTTTCATGGCCAAAGAGCTCACTCTCAATAAGCTCTCCTGGTATTGCAGCACAGTTAACCTTTACAAAGGGTTTATCTGACCTGTTTGACAGCTGAAATATTGCCTTTGCAACAAGCTCCTTGCCTGTCCCATTTCCTCCTGTTATAAAAACCCTGGCATTGGTTTTTGCTGCCCTTTTAATAACACCCTTTATTTCCTGCATTGCAGGAGACAGGCCTATCATTTCATCATCAACAAAAGACATTTTTTTAAGCTTTATATTTTCCTTTCTTAACCTTACCTGTTCAAGCGCGTTATTTACAGATGTGATAAGCCTGTCAAGTGAAGGCGGTTTTTCAATAAAATCAAATGCCCCCATTCTGGTTGAGCGAACAGCTATATCTATTGAACCATGCCCACTAATCATAATTACAGATGCTTCAATACCTGTTGACCTGATTTTTTCAAGAAGATCCAGTCCATTCATGTCAGGAAGCCATACATCAAGTATAACCAGCTCAACTTCATTTTTTGTCAAAAAATTCAAAGCATCAGCTCCATTCAAAGCAGGGAAAACAACATGTCCTTCATCCTGGAGTATATGTGTTATAGTAGAAATAATATTCTCTTCATCATCTACAATGAGTATTCTTGCCATTATTTATCACCAACCATTACTGGAAATTTTATCACAAATTCGGATCCTTCTCCTTTTGTTGAATTACAGGTAATTGTACCAAAGTGTTCAAGTATAATTTTTTCAACCATAGCCAGACCGAGCCCTGTTCCTGAATTTTTTTGAGAAAATCCTGGAACAAAAATCTTTTCCAGAAAATCAGCATCTATTCCCGGACCATTATCCTTAATCCGTACAATTACACTGGCTTTTTCCTCATCATATTTAGTAGACACCGAAATTTTTCCCGATTCTTCCATTGCATAAATGGCATTAGCAAGCAGATTGTTCAAAGCCTGGCGGATAAGAGCTTTATCTATCCAGATTTCCGGAATTGACGGGTCATAGTCCTCTTCAAATAATACATTTTCATAAACACCGAATAAGGAAACAGTAGATTTTATTACATCATTCAAAGAAGTCATATCAGCCTGCTTTTCAGGCAGCCTTGCAAAATCATTAAATTCACTGACAAGTCTTAACAATGAATTAACTTCATTGATTATGGTTTCACTCCCGGTAATAACAGCTTCATCTTTTTTAATACTATTATCCAGTACAAGCCTTCTCATCCTTTCTGCAGAAAGCCTTATTGGAGTTAGTGGATTTTTTATTTCATGAACCAGCTTTCTGGCCATATCATTCCAGGCCTCAAGGCGCTGTTTTTGCAGCATAACCTTGTTATTTTCATCAAGCTGCAAAACCATTACATTAAAAGCATTAACAAGCCCGCCAAGCTCATCATTGGTTCTTTTTTCAATAAACACCTTGTAGTTTCCCTTAGCCAGCTGTTGAGCAGCATTGGAAAGATTAAGTACCGGCCTGGTAATAGTACCTGAAAGATAAAGGCTTATCAAATATGCAATAATCATAATCAGGATAGATAAAAACATCAGGAAAGAACCAGACCCGCTTACAAAATAATCCTTTAAATTATGAACCTCTTTATACTCCCTGTATGCCTGAATAAAAAGCCTTTCCCTCTTTACCAGATTTTCAGGAATAATTTTATTAATAACCACAAGTAAGGAATTATGATAAAAAGCACCTGTTATAAAATCAATATCCTTAAAAGCAGCCCTGTCCAGCTTTATATCCTTAAAAACTGCGGTATTATAAAAAGATAAAAGGGAATTATGCCAATCAGAATCCCAGGAAAAAAGCTGATTGCCATATAAAGGAACCAGGTTTTGTTTTTTATCATAAACAGCAAACTGAAAATCCCGTCTTTTCAAATACTCGGAACTTTTTTCAAATACTATTCTCTGATCTTTGCCTGCAACAGTTTTAAGCAAAAGCTTCATATTTTCAAGCTCAACAGCCACCTCTTTCACAAGGGAATCATAATTATCATTCACCTGATCTATTGATTCGCCAAGGGCTTCTATTGTGCTTCCACGGAAAAGTCTGGCCAAGGATTGATTAAAATACGTACTTGAAATTATTACAATTGGCATTGTGGACAACAGCGCTATAAAAACAAAGGCCATTGTAATTTTTTTGCTTATGCTCTCTCTAATATCAATGGATTCAATATCCAGGCTACGCCTGAAAGAAATAACAATAAAGTATATACCTGCAATAATAGGAACTGTCATTGCAGCAGTTATAAAAAAATCTTCATCAACAAGGCCTGCTTCACTCCGGCCTGGGAAAAGACCTATTATTAAAACTGATAAAAATATAATGATTCCAATAAGAAAGAAAATATCCTGAAGGGAATTAGTGCTGGTAAAATTTTTTTTTTCAGAAGACAAGACTATTTCCAGAAAACTTTATTTTATGTGCTGAATCCTTTTTCAATAAGATCAACAATATAATTCACGACCTCCTGCTCACCTTCACCTTGAGCCCGCACAGTAATTTTTGAACCGGAAATAATAGCAAGCCCAAGAACAGACATTATAGATTTGCCATCAGCCTCAACATTATCCTTGATAAGGGTCACATCACAGGGATATTTCATTGCCTCACGGACAATCATCATTGCAGGTCTGGCATGCACACCAGCATCGCTATTTACTATTATTTCTCTTTCAGTCATTATTTCTTACCTTCATAAAAGATCCATTTTTTTATTTTCTCATCCAGTTCCCTTGCTGAATTAATGCCCATTTTTTTAAGCCTTTGGTTAAGAGCTGCAGTTTCAATAATAACCGGAATATTCCTCCCTGGACGAACAGGAATTGTAATAAATGGAACATCAATATTCATAATAGTAAAGACATTGTCGTCAAGACCAAGACGATCATACTCTTTATCTGCCTGCCACTCCTCAAGTGTTACAGCAAGCTCAATCCACTTCCTGTTTCGCACAGATCTTATTCCGAAAATTTCCCGAACATTGATAATCCCAATACCACGCACCTCAAGATGATGCTTAAGGA
>JBBAGC010000292.1:0-3571 GCA_041655115.1 Spirochaetota bacterium
GTCTTTTAAAAAATTTATTGATGAAGGTGGTGCTGCATATTTTTCAGGATATTCCTACAACCTTCTTTCAAAGGCATATGATGTTTTTGAATTTTTTGATAACTTCCCATACATGGGAGAACCAGGTAGGCTGGAGGCATCTGTCCACAATGATCTTGCCAGATTCAGCCTTAAAAGAAAAGCAGCCATATACATGGATTACCCAGGATGGGTCACTATTAAAAATGCAGGCAATGCTGAAATATTATCCCATTCAACTTTCAGCACACCAAGAGGAGAAAAATCAGGTCCTGTAAGCATGCTTTTTAAATATAAAAAAGGCGAAATACTTTATACCAGCTATTACAGCACTGTTTACAGTGAATTTAAAAGATTCAACATTTACAGAATTGCCGGAAATTCCCTTAAAAATAATCTTGTAAAAAAAATTAAAAGCAACTATCAAAAAACAACAGGCACTATTATTGATGCTTTTTTTGATAATGAAGCATCAAGGTTATATCTTGTAAATCTCCACAAAGGAAATAACACAATTTACTTTCAGTCTGATGAACACCCCTATATGTTTGAAATATATGATAACAAAATGCGCCTTTTAGCCTTAATTGACAGCCAGAACCTTTATAATACCTGGAGCATGATTTCCAAAGAAGATGATATCTGCTTTGTCAGAATATACCCATCCTCCTCATCCAGGTTCGGAATTTTTGCAATAATCAGTGCAAAGGGTGCAATTATTTCCCAGGGCGTAAAGATATCACTTGCAGTAATTGCCTCTGTATTTATGCTGATTTTTATTGCTGCTTTTATAAAAGTTCTCATATCACGCCTTAAATAATTTTTTTGATTTACATGGACAGGGTTTACTTCATAATATCAGCTATGTATCATTTTTGTAAGCTTTAAATGCAAAGAGGTAATATTAAATGGGCAAGGTAATATCTGTATCAAATCAAAAGGGGGGAGTGGGAAAAACCACAACCACTGTAAACCTGGCAGCCTTTCTTGCTGAAAAGGGCAAGCGTGTGCTTATTATTGATATAGATCCCCAGGGAAACGCCGGATTTGGAATAGGAGTAAATGCAGAGGAGATTGAAACAACAATCTACGAGGTTCTTATAGGTGAAATTCCAATTGAAGAAGCCATATTTCAATCAGAGATTGAAGGCCTGTCAATAATACCCTCTAATATTCATCTTTCCGGTGCACAGGTAAACCTCCTTGACACAGATGGAAAAGAATTTATACTAAGGAACAAATTGAAAAAAATTCGTGACTATTATGATTACATATTTATAGACTGTCCTCCTTCACTTGGCGTATTAACTCTTAACAGCCTTGTTGCTGCAGATTCAGTCCTTATACCACTACAGTGTGAATACTATGCCCTTGAAGGGCTAAGCCAGCTATTACAAATTGTTGTTATGGTTCAGGAGCGCCTTAATAAAACATTAAAAATCGAAGGCGTAGTATTAACAATGTTTGATACAAGAACCAACCTGGCAACCCAGGTGGTTTCTGATGTAAGAGAATATTTTAAAGACAAGGTTTTTGACACAATTATTCCGCGTAATGTAAAACTTTCCGAAGCACCTTCTTTTGGGAAGCCAATAGGATTATATGACAAAACATGCGCAGGAAGTATATCATATGAAAAATTAGCTCAAGAGGTACTCAACAATGGCTAAAAAAGCATTGGGCAAGGGTCTTGGCGCAATAATATCTGCGTCCCCTACCCCTGTAGAAGAAATAGAAAAAGCAGTAACTGACCATAAAGAAAGGGTAGTTGAAATTGATCTGGACAAAATAGTTCCCAATCCGGATCAACCCAGAACGCACTTTGATGAAAACGAAATAAAGGGGCTTGCTGAATCAATAACATCAGTGGGGCTTATCCAGCCTGTAATAGTAAGAAAAAAAGACAACCTATACATAATAGTTGCAGGTGAAAGACGCTACAGAGCCTGCAAGCTAAACCAGATGAAAACAATTAAGGCTATTGTTATTGAGGCAGATGAAGAACAAAACTTTACATTGGCCTTAATTGAAAATATCCAGAGACAGGATCTAAATCCAATTGAAGAGGCAAAGGCTTACAAAATGCTGATAAACCGCTTTAAGCTAAAACAGCAGGATCTTGCCAGGCGGGTGGGCAAAGAGCGGGCTACTATTTCCAATTCAATGAGACTTCTTAATCTTTCAGATGACATACAAAAAGGTATTATAGAGAAAAAAATTACCAGTGGCCATGCAAAGGTTCTACTTTCAATTGAAAATCCCGACAGGCAAAAATCCCTCTATAATGAAATTATAGAAAAAGACCTTTCTGTACGGGCACTGGAGGCCTTGCTTGTTGCAGCAAAAAATGTTCCGGGAAATGATGCTAATAAAAAATCCTCATCTCCCAAGGCAGCGCATCTGAAAAAAATGGAAGAGGAGCTTGTTTCAAGACTGGGAACCAAAGTAGAAATAAGGCATTCCGGTAACAAGGGTAAAATAGAAATAAGCTATTATTCCCTGGATGATTTTGAACGAATTTTTGACCTGATCAAATAATCACAACTCAAAAACAACTGTCTCAAAAATCGGATTTGAAAAAATTTGTCATTCCGGTTTTGCAATTTCAATTTGTGCAAATACCGGAATCTTCTGGTATAATCAGGTCTTAGAGATACCGGCATTCCGCTTCGCTACAGCCGGTATGACAAGGAAATTACTTTTTGGGCAGTTCTTTACAACTCATCGAGTATTATTTTTTCTACTTTATCTGTTTCTATATCAAGGATAGCAAAGGATGACTCCTCACGTCTGTACAGGGCACCCGGATTAATAACCCTGCAATTATTTATAACATAGTTTTCAAAAAAATGGGTATGCCCTTTAATAATATAGTCAAATTTTCCTGAAGAAACTGTTTCGCGAAAAAGCGGCACATCGTGTCCATGAAAAACTGCAAAATTTTTGCCATCAAGAGTAAACTCTATTTTTTCTTCCGCAGGCCTCATGCCAAGCTCAATACCCTTTTTTCTTATTTCATCTCTGTCTATTAAATCACCATTTCCTAAAACTATATAACAATCCATATTTTTAAAAAACTCTAACATCCTTGGCGAATTTATATCACCAGCATGAACCAGTATATTCACATTTCTCTCAGCCAAAATTTCCAAAGCCTTTTCTGTAGCCTCAATATCATTGTGAGTATCAGATATTATGCCAATATGCATTTTATCCCAGCCTTGAACCAAGCGGAATATCCATGTCCACAAAAATTACAGCTGGTTTATCCTTGCTCTTTTTCTTTGCTGCAAGAAGCATCCCATTTGACTCCAGGCCAAAAATTTTAGCAGGCTTAAGATTAGCAACAAGAAGAATATTTTTCCCTTCAATATCTTCAGGCCTGTAGACCTGTGCAATACCTGCAACAATATTTCTTTCATCTGAACCTGAATCAACGGTTAAATAAAGGAGCTTGTCAGAACCCTCAACAACCTCAGCCTTAATTATCCTGGCTACCCTTATATCAACAGCTGTAAAATCCTTTATATCAATAAGCCCTTCGGTTTTATTT
>JBBAGC010000293.1:0-3571 GCA_041655115.1 Spirochaetota bacterium
ACCATTCCTGCATTTAAACTGAACTTCAAAGTTGTTTATTTCCCCATTTGTTTTTAAAATTAATTCCATTTGATGCCGTATTTTTTTATCCACATAAAAATCCATTATTGATACTGGTTCATTCAGCAGTTCTTTTCTGTTTTTAAAACCTAAAATATGGGCAAAGCAATCATTGGCCTCAAGAATTGTTCCTTCATTTAACCTTATTATAAAAATACCTACTTGCGAATTAACAAAAAGGTTTCTGTATCTTTCCTCGGCTTCTTTTAAATCCTCTTTTGTTTCATATAGCTTTAAAGCCATCTTAATTGAAGCAAGAAGAACCGCTTCACCGGAATTTTTTAATACATATCCATAAGAAGTAATTTCTTTGGTTTTTTTTACAAATTCAGGATCAGAATGTGCTGATAAAAACACAAGCGGTATATCCCTGTTACGCAACATTTGTGAAGCAGCAGATGTTCCATCTATGCCCTCACCCATGTCTATATCCATTAAAATAAGATCAACCGGTTCATTCTTTTTAATAAGATCAACAGCCTCTTCACCGGTTTGTGAAAGTATAACCCTGTAACCGTTCCTCTCAAGTATTTCTCTGGTTAACCTGGCTGTTACAGCCTCATCCTCTACAAGTAAAATTATTTTTTGACTTTTTTCAATCATAAAATTTTCTCCCTTAGGTTTTATTTTTAAAAAAGTATTTAAATTTTAAAACTTATGGAAGAAAGCTCTTATTTTTTATATTTACAGGTTTTGCTGATTTTTATTATCCTGCCTCTTTTCCAATTGCACTTGACAATAGAAAGATTCAAATTAATATGCTTTTTTAGTATAAAAAAAATAATGAGACATAAAAAATGAAAAAAAATACTTCAATTACTCTGGATAATTACGAAAAAGGGCTTTTAATAGGAATAATATCCCGTGCCATAAGTGATGACAAAAATCTGGCCTCAGATGATATTGAAAAACTTAAAGAGCTAAAAAAAGAGCTTCAGGAAATATAAGCTATGTTGCAAAATACAGTTATTTAAAAATATTATGCACAAACCCCTTCTTTTTGTTTTAAAAAAGTAATTTTTCCTCTTTTTTCATAAAAAGATCAGTCTTTCCTCCAGTTTACTAAACACCACAATTTGTAGCTATTATGCTGTTTTTACACATGTTTTTCGTATATATTAGTGTGTTACTATACTAATATTTTTAAAATTATCAATATTAAACAAAATTTAATTTTTTTAAAAACATTCATCTTTTAAAATGAACAATATTACGATCAATTAAACAGCCTTCATTTTTTTTACTTGATAAAATTAATTGAACGGTTAATGTATTGTAAGATTAATTATTTTTTCAGGGAGTTTTTTACATGAAAGAAAAAGTTACTTTAAAAACATTAAAGTTGCAGGAAAAAGAAGCAAGAAAAAACCTTATAATTGATGCTGCTGAAAAAGTTTTTGCCACAAAACCTGTTGATAAAGCAACCATGAGGGAAATAGCCAAAGAAGCAGGCATGGCAACATCTTCAATATATCGGTTTTTTTCAAATCAGGAAGCCATACTTGTAGCAGCCACTGTTCGCACACAAACTATTTTCAATGAAATCCTTAACCGGTTAACAGACAGTGAAAAGCCTGAAGAAAGCCTGGGTAATCTTTTAAACAAATATATTGATTTTATATCAGAAAATGACACCTACTTTAGAATGATGACAATACTCATGTCCCAGGGAAACCTTAATCCTGAATCAAGCAAGGCAATTGTTGCTGTTATGAATGAAACACTTGCAGGAATTGACAAAATCTTTGAGCTTATGAAATTTAAGGGAAACCCCAGGCTTCTTTCCAGATACATCTACTCAAGCATGATAGGGGTATCTGTGTCATACAATAAACTCCCCGGAATAAACCAGGAAGCCAGGGTTAAACACATGAGATCATTAGCGCAAATAGTCTATGATATGATTATGCACTATCCCAGAGACGTAAAAATGCAGGAATAAAAAAGCTAAATTTCATACTCTGTTCCTTCACATGCAAGCTCAAGTTCAAGATCTTCAAAAGCCTTTTTATTTACACTTACATAAGTAAGTGCATTGGAAAGTACGCTGTCAAGTTTTTCATCATCATAGTTAGGGTCATGATGAAACAGTACAAGTTTCTTCACCCTGTTCATTGAAGCAATATCAATAGCAATAGATGCTGATGAATGGCCCCATGAAATTTTGTCAACTATTGCCTCTTCCAATGTGTACTGGGTATCAAAAAGAAGCAGGTCAGCATTATGAAAAAACTCTTCAAATGAATGAATCAAATCAATTTCATTTATACTAAATTCACAATCACTTGTATAAACAAAAACACTATCACCATCCTCTATTCTAACACCATATGCACCTCCAGGGTGAGGCATGCTCTTTATAAAAATTTTAATATCATTTATAAAAAAAAACTCATCAGGTTTAACAGAAAAAAATCTTTTTGAAGCAGCCATACTGTCAAGCGTTATTGGGAAATGGCTATCCACCTGCTGATAATCAAGCCTTTCCTTAATATCCTTCAAAGCTGAATAAATATTAAATCTGTTACCTTTTATATAAAAAGGAGTAAAAAAAGGGATACCCTGAATATGATCCCAGTGAGTATGGGTAAGTATAATATTTGCTGCACCTTTTCCTGCTGCAAAGCCCTCTTTCATTAAATCTTTTCCAAGATTAATCAAACCTGAACCACAATCTATTATTATTATTTCACCTGATAAAGTACGCACCTCAATACAGGTGGTGTTTCCACCATAAAAACCTTTTACAGAAAGGGGCAGGTTCTCCACAAACTCCTTTACAGCCTCTTCTGAAGAAATATCACCTGGTCGTGCAAGGGTAAGTGCCTTGATTATTTTATTTTCAATTGTTGAGGAATTAAGTGGCACAGGGTGTGAACCCCTAACCCCCCAAAGTTTTACCTTCATTTTATTCACTCTTTCCTGTCATAGTAACATTTTTGTCTATGCTACCCCTGGCAATTTTAATTTCAATAAAAATTCACACCTTTAATAAAAAACTTGACACTCTGTAATTATAATACTGTCCTTTTGGCACTAAACTATTCCTGAAAACTTCAAAAAAATACATATTCGGATAAAATAAAGCATGAAATTCTCTGACAGAATATTAAAAGTAAAACCATCTCCAACCCTTGCTGTAACTGAAATGGCAGCACAGCTTAAATCCCAGGGCATAGATGTTCTGGGATTTGGTTCAGGGGAACCGGACTTTGACACTCCTCAGCACATTAAAGATGCTGCTATAAAAGCAATTGAATCTGGTAAAACAAAATACACTCCTGCAGGAGGACTCCCGGAATTAAAAAAAGCAATAGCTGACAAATTTTTAAGAGACAACAAACTTGACTACAGGCTCTCGGAAGTAATTGTAAACTGCGGGGGAAAGCACTCGTTCTACAACCTTATGCAGGTTTTGCTTAACAATGGAGATGAAGTAATTATTCCTTCACCATATTGGGTGTCATTCCCTTCAATGGTTGAACTTGCCGGAGGAATCCCTGTAATACTG
>JBBAGC010000294.1:0-3563 GCA_041655115.1 Spirochaetota bacterium
GGCTTCTTCCTCATTATTATACCGCAGATGATGACAGGATAACAAATATCCTTGCATTAGGCCTCAATGCAAAGCGTTTTTCTGTTCAGCTTGAGGCCATAAGATCAATAGGAGACATGCTTATAGAATCCATGGCTCATACTCTCTTTGATTTTACCCATCATCCAAATTCAAAAATACGCCTTGACTCTATTATTGCACTTGGAAAGCTCAAAACCCCATCCAGTATTGATTATTTAAAAGGTGCGCTCACAGACTCAAGCCCGGATGTAAGAAAAGCCGCTGAATATTCGCTAAAGGCCATTGATACACCAGAGGCTATTGATGCTTTAAAAGATGCGCCATTTTTACTCATGGTAAAAAATATGAATGAAAGTGTGGCCAAAAGGCTTTTAACTGTAACCAATATAGGTAAAGCACGAAAACTCATAGGACTGCCTCTTCTTCATAAGGCCTGTTTTGATGAATTTAAAAATGTAAGGTTTGAAGCTATCAAATCCATAGCCCTTCTTAAAGAAAATTCATCAGTTGATATATTGCTGGAGCTTATGAATGATCATTACTATGATGTGAGAATAGAGGCAATAAAGGCTCTTTCCAGATATGATTCCCCCAGGATACTTGAGGCTTTAGACAAGGCAAAAAACGATCCTAATTATAATGTACGATCTGAAGCTAAAAGAGCATATTATGCAATGAATATAAGGCTTAACCATAAAAAAGAATAGAAAACCAAGCGTTATATTTATAATTTCTAAAAAAACTGCCTGCTTCAAAGAAAATAGATTTATTTTTCTTGACTTACACAGTTTTAATATATTATATTAGACTTAAGTTACAGAGGAAATAAATCACTTGTGAAATATGAAAACAAATGATATTTACTATAATTCTCCTTTTTTTGTTTTTTTCTGTTTTGATTCATTTTACGTCTTTATTTAATTATGTAACAAAAAAATCGAAGCGATCTTTAAGAATTTTTATTAAAACAGCTATTAGCAATGTGGTATTATCCATTGTTAGTATTGTTCTTGTTCTAAAAAGACCCGATATTTTCGCCAAGGTTGATTTTATATTATTAACCTGGTTAATGTCAGGTGCTATAATGATTTTTTGTTTGATATTAAAAATAAAGATATTTGTTAATATTTATAAAAGATCTCAATTACCGGAAAATTATCATTATAATTTTTTCGGGAAAAAGGTGTTACATTCAACAGTGGTGAGCAAAATTGAGATTGCTCTGTTTTTTGCCACATTGCCTTTTTTTATAACAACAGGATCATACTTTATTGCCAGGGTTATGAATTTTTTTTTATATAAACGTCTTTAGTGATTGTGCTCATAAATTATTTTTTAATTATTAAAATTAAATTATAGTAGAAAAGGAGGAAAATATGGGGTTTGTAAGTTTTAAAACAAAAGAGAACTCAAGAAAATGTACTGATTGCAGGTTTAACATAGCTAACTTTAATTTTGAAAGCTTTGATGTTACAGTTAGTGATAAGGGCTATTTGAATTTTATTGGTGTTGATGAAAATATTAAAAACATTGCTGAAACAGCAAGAAAAGTAGCAATAAAATCAGCATTAGGGGTTATGTGGGCAGCATGTAAAGTTTGTCCTGTAAGACCCGATTTTATAAAAGTGTATGGAATAGAACCAATTGAGCATTATAAACCTTTAAATCCGGATATTGAAATACCTGCTAAAGAAGCACTCTAAAAAAAAGCCCAATATTCTGGTTTGTAATGGAGTATTGGGCTCTTCAGCTAAAAATTAACTGTTTTAATTCAATAATATGAAATATAAAAGATAAAGGATATTTAAAACCTTTATCTTTTTTCTTAAAATATTCATCCTTTAAAATATTACTGGATTTTCCTTTAAAAAACATTATATTTATTTAACAGCTTAATAATTGTACCTATTAATAATAGGTGTTTTATTTTAAAAAATTTAATTATAGAATAAATGTAATAGTGAGGTTAATATGCCTTCAAAACTTTCAACTAATGATAAAATTACTTTAATAGGGATGTGTAAATTTATAATAAGCTCAGATGGGTTTATCACAGAATCAGAATTGGAAAACATGGCTCTTGTTGCAGAAGAGATAGGTTTTGATGATTATCAAAAAATTTTTGATGAAGTTGATGAGAAAATATCCAGTATTGATGATCTTAAAGATTATATTGATAGCATTAAGGAAAGCAGTAATCGAACAAAAATCCTTAAATACGCAATTCAAATTTCAAGATCTGATGCTAATATCACTGATGAAGAAATAGAAATTATTCGTTATGCTGCTGACGAATGGGGACTGGACTTGAATAAAATATTAAAATCATAATTTTTTCAAACAAGAAGGATAAACAATGAACTTTAATGTAAAAAATCTTGGAGAATGTAGAGTTGACTCACCACTTTTGAAAAAAATCGAAGGGAGTGATATTAATTTTGTTAATGATTCAAGACGGATGATCTATAATGTAATGGTTGATTCTGATAAAGAAACAGGATTTGAAACTGACAAAACTTTTGAACTTGCCGGTCCAAGGAGAAAAGTTTTTTTTGAACCTGAAAATGTTGTTTCTGCAATTGTAACCTGTGGTGGACTTTGCCCTGGCTTAAATGATGTAATAAGAGCAATAGTTATGGAATCATATTACAGATATGGAACTTCAACTATTTATGGAATAAGGTATGGCTATAATGGGTTAAACCCTGCTAAAAATTATAAGCCCATGGAGCTTTTTCCTGAAGCAGTAAGGGATATTCACATGGATGGTGGTACAATTTTAGGTTCTTCAAGGGGTGGAACCGATGACATGAATATTCTTGTAGATACTCTGGAGAGGATGAAAATCAATATTTTGTACACCATAGGGGGAGATGGAACACTTAGAGGTGCCACTGAAATTTCAAGATTAGCCAAAGAAAGAGGGCTTGACTTAGCAGTAGTAGGTATTCCAAAAACAATTGATAATGACATTAGCTTTATTCAACGATCCTTTGGATTTGAAACTGCCTTTTCCCAGGCTGTAAAATCAATCACATCTGCCCATATTGAATCAAAAGGAGCACCTAACGGGATTGGGCTTGTTAAGCTCATGGGAAGGCATTCGGGATTTATTGCTGCAAATGCTGCTTTGGCAATGAATGATGTAAATTTTGTGCTTGTACCGGAAATACCCTTTGAACTTTACGGAGATAATGGGCTATTAGCTCATCTTGAAGCCAGGCTTATCAGAAGGCAGCATGCAGTTATATGCGTAGCTGAAGGAGCAGGGCAAAACCTTTTGCAGGAAGCAGATCCAAAAGTATCCTATGACGCTTCTGGAAATATTAAACTAAAGGATATAGGAATATTCCTCAAGGATAGGATTAATAGCTATTTTGCTGAAAAAAATTTTGAAGTTAACCTTAAATATATTGATCCAAGCTATATGATAAGGAGTTCTCCTGCTGTACCAAATGATTCCATATACTGTATTCATCTTGGCCAGTATGCTGTTCATGCAGGCATGGCTGGTAAAACAGATCTGGTCATAGGGCAGTGGA
>JBBAGC010000295.1:0-3555 GCA_041655115.1 Spirochaetota bacterium
CCACTGCTGTAAACCTGTTCTGGGCTATAAACAGAATGAAAAAAATTACTTCCCAAATCAATGATATAGAGGAGCTCAAAAAAGCTCTTAAAAAAGAAGCATTACAAATACTGGAAGATGATGTAAAAATAAACAAAAAAATGGGGGAAAATGGGCGCAGGTTTCTTGAAGATGGAGATGTAGTAATGACACACTGCAATGCTGGAGCTCTTGCAACAGGGGGTTATGGCACTGCACTTGGAGTAATAAGATCAGCTATTGAAGAGGGTAAAAAAATTGAGGTTTTTGCCTGTGAAACACGGCCATATCTCCAGGGAGCCAGGCTTACAACATGGGAGCTCTACAAAGATGATATTCCTGTTACTCTTATTACTGACAACATGGCTGGCCATTTTATGAAAACCGGTGTAATTAAAAAAATAATTGTTGGTGCAGACAGAATTGCAAAAAATGGCGATGTGGCAAATAAAATAGGAACATATACTCATTCGGTTTGTGCCAAAGAACACAACATTCCCTTCCTTATAGCTGCTCCCATATCTACGCTTGATCCGGAAACTGAAAACGGTGATAACATAGTGATTGAACAAAGAAGCATTGATGAAGTAGCGTATGTAAAAAATGTGCAAATAGCGCCAGAGGGCATAAAAATACTTAATCCTTCATTTGATGTTACACCTGCAAAAAATATTACTGCAATTATTACAGAAAAAGGTGTTATTGAAAATCCGGAAGGAAAGGGAATAATGAGTCTTTTTCAATAAATAAGAGTGTAGTACCATAAAAGGATATGCCTGCCAAAAAATATGGTAACTACTATTCCCCAGGCAATAAAGGGGGCAAAGGGAATTTTTACCCTAAGCCCCTTTTTTTTCATAATTCCCCATAAGCTGCCTACAACTGCACCTGTTATAAGAGCCACCTCCAAAAGAACTATGGATTCCTCAAGACCAAAAAAGAAGCCGGATGCTGCAAAAAACTTTAAATCCCCTCCTCCAAATGCTCCTGGGAAAATAAGCATTATCAAAAGAAAAAAAACAGAAAGAAATGCCAGGCCTGCAATATTATTGAGCCATTGCCCCTGTAAAAAAACAGGGTATAAAGAAACAATAAAGAATACTAAAACAAGGCTGTCCGGAATAATAAAAGTATGAAAATCAACAATTGCAATGCAGATACTTACAGAGCAAAGAACAAAAATTGACAGAGGAAATAATCCGAAACCAAAAAATTTAAAAACAGCAAGAGCCAGGGCGCCATATATTACTTCCCATAAAGGATAAAGAGGACTTATTCTGCATCCACAATCAGGGCACTTGCCTTTTGATAAAAAATATCCTAACAAGGGAACAAGATATAAAACACCTATCTGTTCTTTGCAACAAGGGCATTGCGATCTGCCCAAAAAAGCCTTAATAGGATTCTCCGCTATTTCACCAGAAATATACCTTAAAGCAAGTGTATAAAAAAAACTGCCACAGGCTGTACCTGCTAAAAATACAATTATATAATTAAACACATGTTCCACACTTACATATTCACTGAATAATTAATCCCTGCTGTAATCTGAAATGCATCAAGCCTGTGATAAAACTCCCCATTATTCTCCTCGCTTTTTGCAGTTTTTTTAAACCCAAAGAATTTCGTTGCTTCAATAACCAGAGAATAATTTTTATAAAAAATTACTTCAGCACCAGCTTTAACATGCAAGCCCATAATATCATCTGCAAAGGTATATTTTTTATCAGACAGTATCCAGGCAGGATCAGGATTGGACTGCTTTATTTGCAGATTGGCATAGCTATAGTTAACTCCACCTGCAAAGTAAAATCTGTTTTTTGCATCAAAAGGAATAACAATTCCCATGGAAACAGGAATGGTAAACCTTTCATAGGATATTTCTATATTGTTGCTTCCCAAAGAACCTTTTCGTAAGAAAAAAAAGTTCCCGGAATATTCCATGCCTGCTTTAAATATTGCGTAATTATAAATATAGGAAAAATTCAATCCAGCAACAGGTGAATAAAGATTGTCAATTTCAGAAACTTCAATTCCGGGATTTGCGATCTGAAACTTGCGCATTTCAGAATTTATATAAGCCATTGTACTGTCAAGCCCGCCAGTATCTCCTGAAACCCCTATTCCTATGCCTGTACTAAAAATCCCGGAAGGCCATCCCTGCACAGAGAGGCCTGAAATAAAAAAAATAGAAAACAATATTATTATAAACTTTTTTTTCAAAATATTTTCACCTGTT
Source organism: Spirochaetota bacterium (assembly GCA_041655115.1). Taxonomy (GTDB): domain Bacteria; phylum Spirochaetota; class UBA4802; order UBA4802; family UBA5550; genus JBBAGC01. The sequence goes on from JBBAGC010000295.1 coordinate 2,258, forward strand.
AAAATACCTGACAAAACCTATTGAAAAAGTCATTCCTGAAAAATCAACCCTTCCATAATCGGATTTGTCCTTTACTACTTTGCTTTTACCATAAAAATAATCAAAAGAACATATAATTGATGTGTTTGAAGAAATAAAAGCCTCACCACTAAGCTCTGCAACAAGGGGGAAAGCATAGGATGAAAAACTTCCACTATGATCAAGCGTATCTGATTTAAAGCTGTTACTGTAATTCCCGTAAGCAAAAGCAATGCCGCAGCCTAAAGAAATTCTGGCTTCATTCCAGAAAAGAAGGGTAGCACCAAAAGTTAAGGGAAAGTGAAAAGACCACTGCTTATACTCTACATTCACTTCCTCTGATACAGAAAAATCAAGGGTTGTTCCCTTTCCTCTGGCAATTGTGCGATTATACCCTGCCCCTGCTTTTAAATATATTTTATCCATAATAACTTTAAAATCAAAGGCAACATTAAGCCCCACAGGGCTTTCAACAGTTGAAAGTTCAAAACCAGGAGCGGATCTGTTTATATCATAAATACCGTCTTCAACCCCAAGATTCTCCAGCTGCCACCCTGAATGCATGGAACCTCCAACTTCAGGGGAATAGCCAATGCGAAGCGAAGATGCAAGCTCTGCTGAATAAAGCTGAGAAGAGACTAAAAAAGTTAAAAGCATAGCTAATAGTTTTATAAATTTAATCATAGCACCTAATTTCTGCTAAAATGATATAAAAATCCGGCTCGTAATCTATGGCCTGTAAAATCAACATAGTAGTCATTATACGGATAAGAAGCATCAGAAGCAGCAACAGGAGAGCTCTTTGAAGCAACATAGGCCCACTCCATAAAAAACGAAACCCTGCTGTATATTTCAGTTTCAAGGCCTGCTATCATTCCATATCCAAAAAGCTGTTCACTTATTTTAACCTTGCTGGAAGATGTTTTAATATTTCCATATCCAAACAGATAGGAGCCTCCCCCACCCATATAGACAGAACCATAATTCCTCACAGGAAGAACAATGCCTGCATAAAGGGGAACCTCTAAATAGGAAACAGCTGTTTTATTAATATTATCCCCATAATCTCCCTTAATAAACGGATAAGATATTTCCAGGCCTGTTCTAAAAAAAATAAAGCTAAAATCCATTTTAAAAATCGCACCTGCTGCAATATTCTGCTGCACAGTTTTATCAATCACCTTGCTACTGGAAAAATTACCTGCATCATAATGATACCCTGCATAGGCTCCGGCAGATATCCTCTCCCCTGAAAAAAGAGGAGAACATAGCATAAAAAA
>JBBAGC010000296.1:0-3518 GCA_041655115.1 Spirochaetota bacterium
CTCTGGTTTCAGTAATAAAATCGTATAAATTTTCTTCCTTCCCAATACCTTTGGAATTTAGTGCTGCGTATGAATAGAGGGAGTTAATAACACTGTGCATGTTTGCACTTATAACATGTATAGGCCTGTCTATAAGTCCTAAGTTGCAAAGGGTTTTTTTTACCATTTCAGCCCAGGATCTGCCGTATTTATGCCTTCCTATAAGATCCCGCAAAGAGGGAGTAAATGATATCATAAGCATATCTTCTCTTACAGTTGCATCTTTTAAGGCTCTGTATCCAAGGTTGTAAATAATTTTAAAGAGCCCATTGTTGGCTTTTTCATTTTTTCGGGTATTGTTCAGATTGGTGTATGCTTCCCATGTTTCGTTAAAGGTGCGACCAAGAATAATGCTGAGATTCCATAATGCTCTGTCAAGTTCAGGTCCGGTTATTTCATCTGTTTTGACATTTTTTTCAAGCAGTTCCCATTCAGGTGTAAGCCTTCCTGTTTCATCTTTCATTTGATTTTTAATTTTATGCGCTTCAATGTTAAGAAAAGTCAGGTGTGTAAGAATATCATATATTTCGCTCATTCCTCTTGTTATAATAAAGCTCATTTCTTTTTCACTGACTCTAAATGATACCCGCCGTCTTTTTAAAGGAATAATTTTTTCAAATGATGTTCCTGCAAAATTTTCTTCAGACGTAAGTACAATACGGCTGCATTCCTCTATTCCCCTGGGAAGCCTGTCTACAATGTATTCAAGACCTTTCAGCTCAATAATTCGGGAATCATTCATTGTGCCATATATTTCAGGTGAAAGAGCTTTCAGGCTTTCTTCAAGTGTTTGTCCTGAACGCCCTGATGGCTTATAATACCCCCTTAAAGCAAGAGCGTCAGCTGTGGTTTTAAACGTCCTTATAGCTATGCGACCTTTTTGTGCTTTTGTTAGTTCTTTCAATTTGATGTTCCTCTTAAACTGAATAATTACAGTGAATTATTTATATATCAGGACTACTTTTTCCCTGTCAATAATAAAGGATGAAAGTATGTATTTTCTTTGAGCATGAAAGGCACAAAATTAATATTGATCTATTCAATTTTTACAAAGGGGGAGTGAAGTCTATTTTAAATTAATTTGACAGGGATTAAAATTATTAATGGGAAAATTCTTAATTTGTATTATATTAAAATACCTAACAATCTACAAAGGAGAAAAAACATGAAAGAATTAAAAGATAAAATGATATACGCATCATTTATTGGAGATGCACTTTCCCTTGGTGTGCACTGGATTTATTCAGGAAAAGAAATTGTAAAAAGCCATGGTAAAATTACGGATTATATAGATCCTTCAGGGAGCAAGTATCACAGCAATAAAAAAAAGGGTGAACAAACTCACTATGGAGATCAGATGATGATTCTTATGGAATCTATTGCAGATGAGAAAGGTTTTGATTCTAAAAAGTTCAGCGAAAAGTGGCAGGATTTTTTTAAAGATTATAAGGGATATTTTGATGGAGCAACAAAAACCACTCTTGATAATTTAAAAAAAGGTGAGCTGTTTTTAAATGCCGGGAGTACATCAAGTGATCTGGCTGGTGCAGCAAGAATAGCCCCTTTGGTGTACCGCTATTTTGAGGATGAAGAGCTGCTTTTGCGTTATGCAAAAGAGCAGACAGCATTAACTCACAAAGATCCCCAGGTTGTTGAGTCAGCAGGTTTTTTTGCAGCTGCAACAGCTTTGGTGTTAAAGGGTGAAGACCCGGTTGAGGCATTGGAAAAAACATCCAGGGATAGGTTCAGCGGGTCTGTTCTTGCTAAATGGGTGGAAAAGGGTATTAAGGAAGCCTCAAGGGATAGTATGGAAGCTCTTGAAGAGTATGGTTTAAGCTGTTATGTTAATAATGCTTTTCCAGGGGTTGTCCAGGTGATTGCAAAGTATCACAACAATCTTGTTTCAGCGCTTTCTGAATGCATTTCAGCTGGTGGTGATAATGCAGCACGTTCTATTGTTGCAGGTATGCTTCTTGGAGCTTCGGATAAATCAGGCGATCTTCCGGAAAGATGGGTGAAAGGGCTGGCAAACAGGGAAAAAATAGAAACCTTAATAAGCAGGATGTGATTAAAATTTTAATTGATAAAGAATATGTCTTTTAAAACAGCTGTATTTATTAATTTTATTTTAAGTCTTGACTATATAGGCTGTTTTTTTATTGAATAATATGTGCAGATTGAATCACTTTACTTTATTTGTGATTTTAAAAAATCAGTGTAATAAAGTAATTAATATTATATTCACAGGATAAAAAAATGAAACAAAAACCTGAACTTTCACAGGAGCAAAAGTTGACTCATCAGCTTAGCATGCAGCTAATGAACATAGGCCAGTCTGTTCTTGAGATTAACAGTGATTACAAACATTCCCTAAGCAGGCAGGCAAACGAAAGGGTGCGTCAGGCTGCAGAAATTCTTCTTGAAGTAGCAAGGGAAAATATGACAGAGATGACAGCTGAACGAATGAAGAACTGGGAAGAGGAAAGAGACAAGGAGCGCATGAAAGTCACTTCTACTTTAGAAGGCTGGGAAAAAATGACTGCTGAGGAAAATGCTTTGTTTAAAAAAGAGGTAATGGCTAAATGTCACAGGGGTTTTGGTGGCGGACAGGTTTAAACCCTCTTGTGTCAATTTTATAACTTTTAAAAACTTTTTAAAAGCAACAGGCTTTATTCTGCTTTAAAATCCCTTACAGATCTATTGTCTGTAAGGGTTGAAATTGTATGGATTATTAACTTCTTTTTAAAAAGCTTATATAAAACTTCACACAATCTGTAATGTTTTCTATTGATATTGACTCATTGTTCCCATGAATGGTGCCCAATTCCTCTTTGGTCATTTGCACAGGAGAGAAGCGATACACATTAGAGCATATTTTATGGTATGATCTTGAATCAGTACAGGCTGCCATTAAATAGGGTGCTACAACAGCATCTCCCCATATTGTTAATATTGCATCCTTTACTCTGTCAAAACCTTCATCAACTTTGCTCACAGTTGAGGGGTTGTGTCCGTATAAAACTTTGGTTTCAACTCTAGGGTCATTGATTTTTTTCTCAATAGCAGATACAGCTGTTTCAACGGTTTCCCCTGTTAGTATTCTCAGATTAATCCCTACTTTGGCTTTAGGAGGCAATACGTTTATCTGCCTGCTTCCTGACATCATTGTAAAGGCTGTTGTTGTTTTAAACATTGCAAGAAATTCACCACCTGATTTTTTTGCTATAATTTTAACTACAGGAAGGAAAAGCCAGAGGTTGGCAAATATTACTTTAATTGCAAAGGATTCGGAATGCCTGGCAATGGTGTTGAACAGCATCTTAACGCTATCAGTGAGCTTAAGCTTGAAAATTCCGCTTTTGTTAACCCTGCACACAGCTTCAGAGAGTATTGTTACAGGAGTATCATCAGGCGGTGCAGAAGCATGCCCGCCCTTTGATGTTGCTGAGAGCTCCAGAGAAAGATAACCTTTTTCTGCT
>JBBAGC010000297.1:0-3517 GCA_041655115.1 Spirochaetota bacterium
GCCCATCCTGAAATAAATCAATCTCCCCTGTGGAAACAAAATTTCCCGGTCAAATTCCATACCAGAAATAAATAACTTGACCCCATTCTCATAAAAAAGTCTCTTAATTACAGAATAAACAGACAGAACATTACAGACTCAATAAACAAAAAAACAGTACACACCTCAATTTCAGAATAAAAGCAAAAACTAAAAACCTCTGTCAGGACATAATGCTTTTAACATTTTAGAAAATAAAACTGTATAGTGGTTACAAAATAATAAAGGAGAATAAAATGACACTTGATATAAATAAAAATGCAAAGGGATTAATTTTTGATATGGATGGAACCCTTGTTGATTCCATGCCCCTGCATTTTAAAGCATGGGAAATTACAGCAAAGGAACATGGATTTATATACAAAGAAGAACAGTTCTATAAAACCGCTGGCATGCCTACATGGAAAATAGTACCTGTTATAAACAAAAAAATGGGGCTTAATATTGACCCTGAAACATTCTCTTTAAAAAAAGAACAGGTCTTTCTTGAACTGCTTCCAAATGTAAAACCCATAAAACCTGTAGTTGACCTTGTGTATAAATACCATAATAAAATCCCCATGTCAGTAGGCACTGGTGGCAAAAGAAAAATAGCACTGCTCACATTAAAACTGGTTGGCCTTGATAAATATTTAGACAAAATTGTTGCAGCAGATGATGTCATTAATCATAAGCCTGCTCCTGATACCTTTCTTGGATGCGCTAAATTAATGGGAGTAGAACCTGCCAGGTGTGAAGTTTTTGAAGATGGGGATATGGGCCTAAAAGCTGCTATTGCAGCAGGTATGATTGCAACTGATATAAGACCCTTTGTTTAAAAATATTGCTGTTAATCATCTCTGTCACCAGGATCAAAATAGGTTTTTATTTTTTCTTTTATAGCTTCAGGAATTTTTATTCCCAGGGATTTCAACCTCTGTTCATATTTCTGAAATGATTGAACATGCTGAGTTGTATTTGTAAATATTTTAAAGAAGGATTGAATACTCCCCTCAAGCTCTCTGCGAAATTCTATATTTTCATCAAGGAGATCTTCTATTGGAGCAATTACCCTGTAGTTTATTGGTCTGCCCAAAAGCCTGTGAGATAAAAACCGTTGTGTTGACTCACATTCATAATTCTTATCTTTAATGCTCTGTTCAACAATATCCAGGTTTACACAGTCAATAATCTGAAACTTAAACTTCCCCTGCAGCAATTCCTCTATTTGACTATTGATATCAGCTATATTATTACAATTGCCATTGATGTCTATACAATTATTCCCACAGCGCATATAGATCACAAAGTCAATATCAGACATTGACTGGGACAGGCCAAAATTCACAGAACCAACAGCATCCAAAGCAACAGACTCAAATCTGCCCTCCAGCATCTTTACAACTTCTTCAAGGGCTTCTATTCTAAGCTCAGTCTCCTGAGTCTGGAATGTACGAAAAAAATTCTTTATATCATTATGTAGCTGTACCTCTGGAATATGGGAATACTTCTTTATTTTCATATCATAGTTTTTCATCTGTTTAAGAGCATCAACCCTTTCAGGATCTATGATTTTTTCATTCCATTTACCTTTTGCAGGAAAAAAATCTATTAAATCATAAATCCTGCTTCCAACAAGCTTCTTGAATATCACCTTTTCAACATCACCATTTGTCATCTCAATCTGATAAAAAAATCCGCCTTCAGCAACATCCCCTGTTGTCATTGTAACTTCACCAAAATTTGAAGGATTTAAAAAAATAGTATTATCACTAAAAACAAATCCCCACTCATTATGGATGTGACCTGTAAGACAAAGCTTGACATCACTATTATCACAGTAGGTTCTTAATGCAGGAGAACCTGAAGGCCCTTTAAATGAAAGCCTGTCATGTATGCCATGGGCAGGCTGATGCGCTACAATTATGTGAGGTTTGACTGCGCGGAAAAAAGAATACATCTCATTCTTGCTGTCGTTTTTTCCTATGCCGCCTTTATAGTGAACAATATATCTTTCAGGAATACCAGCTGTAAAAACATCCGCACCGCCATATCCCGCTATTCTGCTGTTCTCAAGCTGGTACCAGTGAAGATGAAGATCCCGGGCATGAAGGGATGTGTACTTTAAATCCATGTCATAGTTGCCAGGCAGGGCAAAGACCTGAGCAGAAGTTTTCATGGAGCAGATGTTTTCCAGCACCTTATATTTCTGCTGCATTACCCTTCTTGCGCGTATGGTATATTGCTGATATTGAATAGCAGATTTAAGAAGCGACTCCTCTGAAGCTGGATCATTGATAATATCCTCAACCAGATCTTCAATTATCATATCCTGCCTGTCCATGCGTCTTCTAAGAGCATGGAACCGGGATTGAATTTCATGATATTTGATTGCAGTGTCCATGCTGTAAAAGGGAATATCAATTAAATCCCCTGCAATTATATATACATCAGCAACAGTTTCAAGAAGGAGAGTTTTAACATAGTCAAAGCTGCCATGCACATCTGTTAAATATATTATTCTCATAAGCAGCAGTTCCTCAAGTTAAAGACTCCTTATAAAAAATTATTTGGAATTAATTTTATAAATCTCTATATCATTATCAAGAAAATTAGAAAATGCCATATATTTCCCATCAGGAGATATATCAAGACCTGTGGGCTGATTCTTGCCCCATAGCCAATCGACAATTTCCATTTTTTCCGTATCTATCACATATATCTTACCAAACTTTGGTCCTTTTTTAAGATAGGTTTCCCTGTTATTGGGACCTCTTGATGATACAAAAAGATACTTTGCATCAGGAGTCAGCTTGCATGTATTGAGCTTCTGATCAACCTTAATCTCCTTTATAATGGAATCATCCTTTGCAGACATAATTATTACAGTGCCCCAGTACATATCTGTAATATAAAAAATCTCCTTTTTCCGATCCATAACAATGTGTCTCTTTGCACCCTTGCCTTTAAAGGCTATGGTTTTTACAACTTTTCTTTGTTCAATATCAATCTTCTGCATTTGACCATTTTCAAAAACACAGGTATATAAATATTTCCCGTCATTAGTAACTATCATTCCCCTGGGAACACCGGAAACTTTTATTTTACCTATGACTTCGTATTTTGCAGTATCAATTATGGAGAGATCTCTTGATTCCCAGTTTGATGCAAAGGCTATTTTTTGATCCGGAGTAAGTGCCATGACTTTAGTCCACACACCCTTTGTAGGAATTGTAAGCTTGTATGTATAATCCTTCATGTCCACAACATGTACTGCATTTGCAGCCATTTGGGAAACCCACATTTCCTTTCTTTCAGGAAGAAAAATAATTTCTACAAAATTTCTTTTTTTTGCATACTGCTGAGGAAACTCTATTGTTTTAACTTTCTTCATATCCTTAACAGAAAAAAGATCAACCCCTGCTCCTTCAAGAAGTGCACTTGCAATAAACTTGCCATCAGGTGTAAACTCCACAGACTTGGGATGAAGACCGCTTGC
>JBBAGC010000298.1:0-3514 GCA_041655115.1 Spirochaetota bacterium
CAAGTAGAACAAAAACACATAGAAGTAATGAAGTAATAAAAAGATATTGTGTCATATAATCCTGCGCTAATTATAAATTTTCTTAAGCCAGTAATGAACAAATGGGGCTACTTCCTTAGGTTCAAAAGACTCATCTTTTCCCTTTTTCCAGGAAAGGCAATGTATATAAAGAGAATTATCCTTTTCACCCATTTCCAGAGTAAGAGTGCCTGGTGAAAGGGTAATTGAATTAGCAAGAAAATAGGTTCCTATACCGCTTTTATATCCGGTTTCAAGTTTTACTATAGCAGGATTAATTTTCCCTGTAATAACCCTGTACATAACTTCAATATTAGCAACAAGGAGTGAAAGGAAAAAGGGTATTGTCATATAAACAACCAAAGCCACCCACCTGAGAGGATTAAAAAGATGCCCTGAAACAGCAGCAGGCACAAGCTTATGCCCTGCTGCAGCTATGATGGTGCTTATAACAACACCTGCACCAAATTCTTCATATGACCAGAAATATAAAAAATCTCCTGACCCTGCTGTAAGTGCAAGATAGGAGATTATAGTGATATTAAAATAAAAAAAGAATGCCATTTTCATCCGCCCTTATAAATCTCTTTTGAATATTTAATGACTCTTTTAATTCATTAAAACAATTATTTCAAGAAAAATATTTAAATTTACCCTTATGTTAAGAAATTATTCACAATAAAGTATTAAAATCAGTTATAAATCAGAAAAAGAGAGTTATTTTAAAAATTTTTGAAAATTTGAGTTGCTAATATATAAAGAACCTGTACATTAAACTGGAATAAATTTTTATTTAAAGTCCGGGTTAACAAATGAATAATTATAATAAAATTCTATCTGAATTCATGAAACAGAAATCCCTGTGGTTAAAGGATTTCTGCAATATCCCCTCTGAATGGTATTTTATTGATGCTGATGATGAGGAAATATTATCATGGGATCAGGAAACATCAAAAAAAATATGGGAAAAAATAAAAGTCTGTATTGATAAAAATGAAGCCTCAGGGCTCAACTTCAAGCTTTGCCCATTCTGCTATAAAAACAGCTATGATCATGCCCTTACCAAACCTGGAAGATACAACCCTGCATGCCTGGAATGCGGTTATGGCAAAAGACACGGTATATGCACAGACGTAGCAAGCAAATGTGACTTTAGAAAAATTTTAGACGAATTCGGGAAAGTGCGCATGAACATATATAAATGCCTGGCAAATGATTATTACAAGCTTATGATGAACAAGCTGGAAAATGAAATTTTAAAACAGGATTAAAAATACATTTTTCAAATTTCATCTTTAAAATCATTACCAAGCCTTTAACAATCTCAAAACAGGATCTGTAATACTTTGTGTATTTTTATAATCCCTCAAAATCATTTTACCTTAAAACCGCAGCACATAAAAACCCTTGAGAATATCTTCTTTACATTTTTTTTGCTTTTATTATATATGATATAAAATAATTATCAGCAATTTTTTTATTAAACACCCCTGAAACTTTAAGGGAGAATATATTATTATTTCAATTCAGCTTAATACCCGGAGGTTAAGATAAAAATGTATAGTCTTGGCATAAATGTTGGCTCTTCAAGTATAAAAGCAGTTCTTCTTGATGAGGAAAAAATAATATGGCACCAGATTTTACCCCATGAGGGAGATTTCAGAAATACCATAAAAGCTGTTCTGGACAATGAAAATATACCTGCTAATGTACAGGTTCTTGTAACAGGAACAGAGGGCAGATACCTTCTTAACTTCAACAGTGTAATTGAATCAATATGTATTGAAGAAGCCCTCAATGACCTTGAGGAAAAAGTGGATGCAGTCATATCCCTTGGAGGAGAAAACTTTATTGTTTATTCTATAAATGAAGAGCTTAAAATTATAACAGAATTTTCAGGAAACAAATGTGCATCAGGAACTGGCGAGTTTTTTAAACAGCAGCTTGGAAGAATGGACATGACTCTGGCAGATGTTGTACAAATTTCCGGAGATGCGAAGATCTCCCCTCTTTCATCACGATGCTCAGTATTTATGAAAAGCGACTGCACGCACAAGCTTAACAAGGGAGAAGCCACAAAGCATGATATAGTACTTTCCCTCACTGATGTAATGGCTTCAAAAGTTGCTGATTTTCTGAAAAAGGCCAAAATTACTTCTGGAAGAGTACTTCTTGCAGGGGGAGTCACACAAAATAATTTTATCCTGAAATTTCTACAGGAAAAGCTGCCTGAACTTACAGTTATAATTCCTGAACAGGCTACTTATTTTGAAGCATACGGAGCAGCGCTCCTGGCAAAAAAATTAGGCAATCCCATGCCTCCACAGTCAAAACTGTTTAAAACCACTAACTCAGGCTTTGGGAAATACCCCTCTCTTCTTTCTGCAAATGGCAGAGTTAACTATATCACCTCATCCAGAACTGATGTAAAAGCAGATGGAGAATATATACTGGGTATAGATGGAGGATCAACAACCACAAAGGTTACCCTTGTTGACATAGAAAATGGCGGTATAGTTGCTGAACATTATGGAAGAACACATGGAGATCCGGTTCAGGCCCTGAAACAGTGCCTTATAGAAATAAAAAAACAGATAACAGAGAAAATCGGTGACTCTCCCATAACCATAAGCATGGCAGCCACAACAGGCTCATCCAGGGAAATACTTGGTGTTTTTATGGAAACACCTGCCATATATAATGAAATCATAGCACACTCAACTGGAACCACCTATTTCAAAAACGATATAGATACAATTTTTGAAATAGGCGGACAGGATGCGAAATATGTTTATTTAAAAAATGGAGTGCCCATTGACTATGCCATGAATGAGGCATGCTCAGCAGGAACAGGCTCATTTCTTGAAGAATCAGCCTCAGGAGATCTCAATATTACAGATGTAAAGGAAATAGGAGACATTGCCCTAATGGCAGACAACCCCTTGAAATTCGGAGAACACTGCTCTGCGTTTATTAACTCTGATATACGTAAAGCCATACAATACGGCGCATCCAGGGAGGATATTACAGCAGGAATTGTAACATCAATAGTTTCCAACTATTTAAACCGGGTTGTGGGAAACAGAACCATTGGTCAGAATATTGTACTCCAGGGTGGTGTTGCAAAAAACAAAGCTGTGCCACTTGCCTTTGCAATGCTCCTTGACAAGGATATTACAGTTCCACCGGATCCTGAACTTCTTGGAGCCTTTGGCGTTGCTTTAATGGCAAAGGAAAAAATCGAAGCAGGACTCCTTGATAAAAAATCCTTTGATATTGATTCAATAATCAAAAGTGATATAATATATGAAAAAGAATTCATTTGTCGCTCATGCGATAATTACTGCCCAATCAGGATTTTAAAAGTCAATTCCCACCAGTACATGTTTGGAGGGCGCTGTAACAAGTATGCTAACTCAAGAAAGAAAACCAGCATAGATGAAGCAGCAGTATTCAACTATATAGACAAACGGGATGATCTGCTATTCATAGACTG
>JBBAGC010000299.1:0-3513 GCA_041655115.1 Spirochaetota bacterium
AAGGCTGTTAATGAAGTTTTCAAGGATTTCACTTATTTCCCGGATTTTATCCGGTGTTAAAAGGGAATCAGCACCTGCAAGCTCCTGCAGATTAATTCCTTCAAAAAAGCTTTCCCTTCCAGTAAAGTATTCTTCAAAGCATCTTTCAAAAACAGGTATGTCTGTGTAGTCCTTTATAAGGGTTGTTTTAAATGTCTGTTTAAATATATCCTTTTCATTTAAAGGTATTTCTGTTATAGACTGAAAAAGGGAAAGCACTTCATCTACAGATATTGCAACATCAGCATCCTTTAGCACTTCAATAAATCCGAAAATTTTCTGGTTAATTGCGCTTTGTTCTGTTTTAATCATAGTATCAGTTTATGAAAAATTCCTTTGAATGTTCAAGTGCAAGCTCTATGTCCTTTTGATACTTTAAAATAAAGTTCAGTGTTTCTATTGCTGCTGCTTCACTAAGATCTTCGTATCCCAAAAGAACAAGTGCCTTTGCCCAGTCTAATGTTTCACTAATGCTTGGTTCTTTTTTAAGATTGAGTTTTCGTATTTTTTGTACAGTTTCAACAACCTGCTGGGATAATTTTTTCCCGGCCTCAGGAACTTTTAATGAAACAATTTTCTGTTCAAGATCAAGAGTGGGGTAGTCAATGTACAGATGAAGGCATCTTCTTTTTAAAGCATCGGACATTTCCCTTACACTGTTTGAAGTTAAAATTACAATAGGTTTTTTTACAGCTGCAAATGTTCCTATTTCCGGAATAGTTACCTGGAAATCGGAAAGCACCTCAAGAAGAAAAGCCTCAAACTCTGAGTCGGACTTGTCTATTTCATCAATAAGGAGCACTGTTTTTTCAGGCTTTGTTATTGCCTTTAGTATTGGCCTGGGAATGAGAAATTTCTCGGAAAAAAACACATCCTCTGTTTCAGTGAGCCTGTCAATGGCTCCTGAAAGGGTTTCTGCCTGGCCTGTAATTTCCAGAAGTTTATCCTTGAGTATCTGGGTGTATAAAAGCTGCTTTGCATATTCCCATTCATAAAGGGCTTTGGCTTCATCAAGGCCTTCATAACACTGCATTCTTATAAGCTCAATATTCAGTGCAGAAGCTATACATTTTGCAAGCTCGGTTTTTCCCACACCTGCAGGGCCTTCAACAAGCACAGGTTTTTTAAGTTTAAGAGCTAAATAAACTGTAGTAGCTATTTCTCTGGAAGTTATATATTTTTGACTTTCAAGTTTTTTTATTGCATCTTCAATACTGCTGAACATATTTTCACCATTATAAAGTAGTTTTTAAGTAAGGATCTATTGCAGGGGTTTTTTTTCAAGAAGTTTATTAAAAAAACAGGTATTTCAATCAGGAAGTCATTTAAGGCTGTCAAAAAGAAATATGTCCCTGAATTTAATTTTATCTGCTTCATCAATAGAGGACAGTATTTTATCCTGATTTTCCCGAAATAGCGATATAATTTTAAAGAGTTTTTCAGTTTCGATGTTTTTTGTTATAATTTTTTCTTCGTAAAAGGCTTCATCAATCTGTTTCCCTGCAAGGCTGGATTGCTCTGAAATGAGATTTAAAAGCACTTCATCTTCAACAATTTTAATTCCCATTGCATTTGCAGCTTTGTTAAAATAGTGGAGAAAGGGGATATAGGCTTCAATTATCAGGGCTCTTTCAATAATGCCCCATTTTTTAAGAGAGCGCCTTAATTTTCTGTCATCTATTTGAGGTACATTTTCTGCAGGGATAGCCTTATTGTTAAAGTTAAATGATGTATGGCTTACGCTTTTCATTATAGGCAGATTAAGATCCTTCATTTCCTCCGGATTAATTAATTCGCTGTTAAGCATTACAACACGGTTAATTTTTGCTTCATCCTTATCACGGCAGGTTGTTAGAATATAATCTGCATTGATCCCTGCTGTTATAAATTTTTTAACTCCATTAAGCTGAAAGTGTTCCTCCACTTCTGTCAATATAACCGGGCTGTTGTGATCCTCAGAGTGGGCAAGGGCACAAAGAGAAAGATTATCAATATTGCTGGCAAGGGATATAAAGGTACTTCCCCTTGGCGCTGCAAGTACCAGGTCATTGATTATGGGGCGTATGAGCGCTGTTTGCACAACCCATAGCACAGCAAGGCCAAGGTCACCTGTTTCACCTGTTAGCACTGTTGAAGGCCTGTTAAGGCGGTAGATTTTAATATCAGGTTTAAAAAAAGATGCTAAATCTTCCCAAATATCTTTTTGAAGAGGATAGCTTTTGCATCTTTCAAGGTAGGTGTCTTTTATTTTTATTATCAGGCTATTCATTGTTAAAGAATTATTTTTTATTCCTCATCATTGCCTCAACTTTATAGGGCAGTCCAAAAAGGTTCAGGAACCCTGTTGCATCCTTTTGATCATAGAGTGTGCTTGCGTCAAATGTTGCAATGTCTGCGCTGTAAAGAGTGTCATTTGATTTTCTTCCAACTACTGTACAGTTGCCTTTGTAAAGCTTTAGCCTTACTGTGCCATTAACCATTTCCTGGGTTTTATTGATAAGCGCATCAAGGGCTTCACGCTTTCTTGAAAACCACAGGCCGTTATAAATAAGTGTTGCATACTCATTAGCCAGGTTATCCTTTAAATGCTGTGTGTCACGGTCAAGGGTTATTGATTCAATGTCTCTGTGTGCTGTTATTAAAACTGTACCAGCAGGGGTTTCATAAACACCGCGAGACTTAATGCCAACCAGCCTGTTTTCAACAATATCAACCCTGCCAATGCCGTTTTCACCGGCAATTTTATTAAGCTTTTTCATCAAAGCAACAGGCTTCATTTTTTTCCCGTCTATTGCAACAGGCTCGCCTTTTTTAAATTCTATCTCAATATAGGTTGCCTTGTCAGGTGCATTTTCCGGGGATTTGGTTAAAATAAACATGTCCTCATCAGGCTCTCTGTATGGGTCTTCCAAAACTCCACCTTCATAGGATATGTGTAGAATATTTCTGTCCATGCTAAAGGGCTTGTCCCTTGTAACAGGCAGGGGTATTTTGTGCTTTTCAGCATAGTTAAAAAGCTTGTCCCTTGAGTCAAGTTCCCAATTTCTCCATGGGGCTATGATTTTAAGATCAGGGGCAAGTCCCATGAATGCCATTTCAAATCTTACCTGATCATTCCCCTTGCCTGTGGCACCATGGCAAACTGCATCAGCACCTTCAAGCCTTGCTATTTCAACCTGGCGTTTTGCAATTACAGGCCGGGCTATTGCTGTACCTAAGAGGTATCTGTCTTCATAAATTGCATTTGCTTTTATGGCATTGAAAATATAGTTTTTTACAAAGTCCTCAGTGAGGTCTTCTATATAGCATTTTGATGCTCCGGTTTTTTTCGCTTTTTCTTCAAGACCATCAAGTTCCTCTTCCTGGCCTATGTTTGCTGCATAGGCTATAACTTCGCATTTATAGGTTTCTTTTAGCCATTTTAATATTATGGATGTATCAAGCCCTCCGGAATATGCCAGTACAACTTTTTTT
>JBBAGC010000300.1:0-3491 GCA_041655115.1 Spirochaetota bacterium
GCCAGCTGAAAGAGCCTTTTTTCTCCGTGTTTTATTTTTTAAATAATACTCAAGGTGATAGCGGAGAAGATAATTATAGGCACCAATAAGAAAGGACCCGGAACCGCATGCAGGGTCGAGAATTTTAATTTCACTCACCTCTTCAGGAGTTAAGGGCTTCGCTCCTTTATCTACCTTGCCCCCTTTGGGGGTGCGGGGGCCGGGTATATCATCACTGTTAAGCTTTACACCAACCGTATTTTCAACAATATAATCCACAATATAATCAGGGGTATAGTAGACTCCACCAGCCTTGCGAACTTCGGGCTTTTCTTCAATTTCAACAGAATGACCAAACTTTGTTTTACGGGAGAACCTTATGGTTTTTCCCAAAAACTGCTCATATGCGTGACCTAAAATCTCAATGGGTAAAACAGAAAATTCATAGGGGCACTGGGGGGGATACATTTCATCAATAATTTCTTTAAGCGCTTTATCTTCAACATTAAGAGCCATCATCCAATCTTCAGACAAAAAGAGGCTGGAGTTGTATTTCAAGTCAGCAACTGCAAATATATTGCACAGCCTTGCATATATATCCTTTTCACCAGTCAGTTCAAAGAGGAGATTAGGTTTTTCTATAAGCCTGTCTTCTGCTATACGCAGAAATATGAGGCGGTCAATAAGCTTCTGCACAACTATGTTAAGATTATAGACATCAATATCCTCATTTTTAAGTGCAATGCTTTCTGCAAGTTTTTCACGCCACCTGTTAAGGAGGTCAAGAAATCCCCTGTCAACAGAGGCTGTACCCTTTTTGTTCGCCTCAACATATTTATTAAAGCTGCCACTCAATACTGCCTGTTTGCCAAATGTATTAAACAAAAATTCATAGTTGCTGCTGTAATCCTGTATTTTGCAGGGCGAAAAAAGTTCATCATAGGTGCAATAAAACACCCTGGCTGTGTAGGCACTGTCCTTTTTGTCCGGCTTTATTCGTGTGTCATAAACTGCAATCTCTTCAAAGTCCGTGAGTATGGAAAGGGCAAGACCCCTGGTGTGGGCATACCTGCGGAGCTGAAGCGCAGGGGCAGGATCGTTTTTTATATCAATTGAAGGCTTTTTGGCCTCTACATAAAATACTATATGAGGACCTATTCGGAATGAATAGTCTGGAGCTTTGCGGCTTCCATCTATTACAATTTTGTCTTCGCGCACCACCTCACGGAACTGTTCAATTATTTTCTGCTTATTGTACATATCCCAGCCAAGGGAGGAAAAAAATACATCTATAAAATCAGCGCGAGTTTTATATTCATCGTACTTTTCGCTCTTATAGTCTTTTATGTTCTTTCTAAAAAATTCTATCCGCTCTTTCAGCTGATCAAGGGTTGCGTTCATTCTTCTCCCTCTGAATGTAGAATTATACAAATATATTCTGTTGACCGGTAATTTACTCTATCATTAGAGCTTACGAGTGTCAACTTTTATTATAACCGAAGAGGAAACATTGATACAGTGAGCATAAAGACTGTAAAGTCCGCTTGAAATATTAATATTTTATTGACACTTTTTTGAATAAACCCCCTGATTATTAAAACCAGTGAGGACAATATGCATATAAAAGATATTTTAAATAATAATAAAATTGCCTTCAGCTTTGAATTTTTTCCACCAAAAACCGAAGCATCATCAGCTGTGCTTTTTAAAACCATTTCAGAACTCACACCCCTTAATCCTGCTTATGTGAGTGTTACCTATGGGGCTGGTGGTTCAACAAGGGATCTTACGCACAACCTTGTGGTTAAAATTCAAAATGAAGCTAATATTCCTGTTATTTCTCACCTTACATGCGTGGGGGCTGGGAAAGACGAAATTTGTGATATTCTTTCCAGGTACAGAGAAAACAATATTAAAAATATCATGGCTTTACGAGGCGACCCCCCTGCAGGAACAAACAAATTTATTAAACAGGATGACGGGTTTGAACACGCTGATGAGCTTGTTGGATTTATAAAAAAACACTTCCCTGAAATGGGAATTGGCATTGCTGGTTTTCCAGAAGGTCATCCTGAAACTCCTAACAGGCTTATAGAAATGGATAATTTCAAAAGAAAGGTTGACCAGGGCGCTGATTATATTTGCACCCAGTTTTTTTTTAACAACGATGATTTTTACGATTTCAGGGAAAGATGCGAAATTTCAGGGATAAAAATTCCAATTATTGCAGGAATTATGCCGGTTTCATCAATAAAGGGAATGCAGCGCATGGCAGAACTTGCCCTTGGCATGAGATTCCCAGCAAAATTATTAAAAATCCTGACAGAGGCAAAGGATGACAGCTATGTTGAAAAAGCAGGTATTGACTGGGCAACTCAACAGGTTACTGACCTTATTAACAACAATACAAGTGGTATACATTTTTATACCCTTAACAGATCAAGGGCAACAATAGAAATATATTCATCCCTGGGAATTTCGGGCTAAGCCTATATAAAAAAACAGGAGTTTCATTAATTCTTGACACATAAGAGCGCTTTGTTCTATTATTAATTTTGATAAAAACAGCAATAAAGATATGAATATTCTTTCAGATCCGGTGAATTTTCCTTATCCGGCTGAAATTAACTGAATATATTTAATTAAAAAATAAATAGGAGTTTGTTATGAATTTTGTTGAAAGCATGAGGCAAAAAGCAAAAGAAGCCGGGAAAAAATTAGTTCTTGCTGAGGGAACTGAACCAAGAGTAATAAAAGCAGCAAGAATAATTATTGATGAAAAAATTGCTAAGGATGTTTTTCTTGTTGGGAAAAAAGAGGATGTTGAAAAATCTGCTGCTGCTGAAGGGATAAAGCTTGATGGTATTACTGTTGTTGATCCTGAAACTTCAGAATATAAAGCTGAATACAGCGAAGCCTTTTTTGAACTGAGAAAACACAAAGGTGTAACTCCAGAGGAAGCTGCAAAGGCTATTCAGGACAACCTTAGATGGGGAGCCATGATGGTTAAAAGAGGCCATGCTGATGCTGTGGTTGCAGGTGCAGAAAACTCCACAGGGAAAGTTCTTCTTGCAGGCTTTAATGTAATAGGCACCTCTCCTGGCGTTAAATCTGCTTCATCCTGCTTTGTTATGGATATGCCTGATAAAAAATGGGGAAAAGACGGCTTAATGATTTTTGCAGATTGCGCAACCATTCCAGATCCCACTGCTGAACAGCTTGCTGAAATCGCTATTCAGTCTGCTGAATCATGTAAAATTTATCTTAACACTGAACCAGTTGTGGCACTCCTTTCATTCTCAACAAAGGGATCAGCTAAACACGATAATGTTGACAAGGTTGTAAAAGCCCTTGAAATAATAAAGGAAAAAGCTCCTAATCTCAAGGTTGATGGTGAGCTTCAGCTTGATGCTGCAATTGTTGAATCTGTTGGTAAATCCAAAGCTCCGGGTTCTGATGTTGCTGGTAAAGCCAACACACTTATTTTCCCTGATCTACAGTCAGGAAACATA
>JBBAGC010000301.1:0-3485 GCA_041655115.1 Spirochaetota bacterium
TTGGAGGTTATGCTCATCTTAACAACCTTACCAGGTATAAAGACAGAAGCATGTTTGCAGCTTTAAAGAAGCTTCTTTGGTGGACAGGCGGAAATGTTAAATAAATGGATTTCAATAAAAGGGCTTAGAGGTTAATTATGAATTCATTGGAAAAAATTAAAAAAGCAATAAAAGAAAAATTTGGCAGTGATGTTCTGGGAGATGAGTCTCCATTAAGCACAAGGCTTTTCATTGATATTGAACCTGAAATAATCAGGGATGCATCTAACGAAATGGTAAAGCTGGGTGGCAGATACCTTGTGGGTACTGGTTATGACAATATTAGCCGTGACGGAAACATAGGGATGAATCATGCCTTTGGCTTTGATAATGATGACCTTATAGTATTGCTAAGAACAGCAGTGCCAGGAGACAATCCTGTTCTTGATTCTATTACACCGGATATTCCGGGAGCAGGCTGGACAGAAAGGGAATTCAGGGATCTGCTTGGCATGACATTTACAGATCATCCTAAACCAAAAAAACTTATTCTGGCTGATGACTGGCCTGACGGGATATACCCCATGCGTAAAGAGGTTCCCTATAATCTTGTTCCTCCTTCAGCAGAGGATGTGGCCTATCAGCTGGATGAGTGTCCTGAAGGATGTTCCATTATTCCAGTAGGGCCTTTTCATACTGCGCTTCATGAGCCAGAGCATTTTGCAGTATATGTTGATGGTGAGACAATAAAGGGCTGTGACTACAGAGGATTTATGACTCACAGGGGTATTGAAAAACTCTGTGAAAGTGAAGTGAGTTATAATGAAATACCATTTATTGCTGAAAGGATATGTGGAATATGCGGTACTGTGCATGCTACAACCTATTCCCAGGCAGTTGAAATGGCTGCAAATATAAAAGTTTCGCAAAGGGCAGAGTATATCCGCACACTCATGCTTGAGATTGAAAGGCTTCATTCACACCTCTTATGGCTTGGAGTTGCAGGTCATCTTATAGGTTTTGATACTGTTTTTATGCAGTCTTTTAGAATCAGGGAAAGCATAATGTGGCTTTGTGAAAGAATTACAGGGAACAGGAAAACCTATGGCATGGTAATCATAGGCGGAGTTAGAAGGGATATTACACCAGAGATCAAAGCTGATATTCTCAAGGTTGTGAATGAGCTGGAAAGAGAGGTAATGGTTGTAAAGAAGTCCATTATTGGGGATTCAGCCATACATAAAAGAACAAAGGGTGTGGGCTATCTTTCCAAAGAGAGCGCCATTAAGTGGAGTCTTGTTGGCCCGGTTGCAAGGGCAAGGGGCATAGATATTGATGCAAGAAGGGATCACCCTTATGCAGCTTACAGAGATGTTAAATTTGATGTTCCTGTTACTGATACATGCGATGTATGGGGCACTATTATTGTGAGGCTTCAGGAAATATTTGAAGCAGTTAAAATAATAAGGCAGGTGCTGGATAAAATGCCCAAAGGCTCAATCCTTACAGAGCTTGATGAGGAAATTCCTGCATTCTGCCAGGGCATATCAGTAGTTGAAGCTCCAAGGGGTGAATCTGTTCACTTTGTGATTACAGGAGAGGAGAACCGCCCGGACAGATGGCGGGTCCGCGCTCCCACCTATCCCAATCTTCAGGGTGTGCCTGAAATGCTGCTTAATGACCAGTTTGCTGATTTCCCGATTATTGTAGGGAGCATTGACCCATGTTTTTCATGCACAGACAGGGTTGAGGTAATAAATGTAAAATCTGGCAGCAAGGGGATAATAGGCAAAGCAGAACTTGAAAATATTTCCCGAAGGAATAAGTGAGTGGAGGCTTAATATGGATATAGTATATGTATTGGTAAATCTTCTGGTTTTTCTTGCTCTTGCTCCCCTGTTTGAGGGCATTGTGAGAAGAATAACTGCAAGGGTTCAATCAAGGATGGGGCCTCCTATTATTCAGCCCTATTATGATATAATAAAACTCCTGGGCAAGGAAAACCTTACAGCAGGAAACATGATCTTTAACTTTGCACCAATGATGTCATTTGCTGCAATAACATCTGTTATATGCTTCATTCCTCTTGGATATAAGGCTAATTTTTTAACAGCCTATGCAGATGTTATTACTATAATATACCTTCTTGTTCTTGGAGGGGTGTCTATTCTTCTTGGAGCCCTTGCAAGCAAAAATACATTTGCCATGGTTGGAGCAAGCAGGGAAATGATCACAATGATTATGGTTGAGCCTGTTCTTGCAATGACATTTTTTATTGGCGCTGTAAAGGTCAAAAGTCTGGGCATTGGTGAATCTGTTTTCAATATAATGAATA
This sequence comes from Spirochaetota bacterium, assembly GCA_041655115.1. Lineage (GTDB taxonomy): Bacteria > Spirochaetota > UBA4802 > UBA4802 > UBA5550 > JBBAGC01. Next base: position 2,315 of record JBBAGC010000301.1, read on the forward strand.
ATGGCTATTCCTTATCAGCATTTCTTATGATGGCGCTTTATATTATGGCATTGCAGGCTTTTGTGGGCAAGCAGCCTTTTGACATAGCAGAAGCTGAACAGGAAATTCTTGAAGGCCCCTTTGTTGAGTATAGCGGTCCCAATTTAGCTTTGTTTCAATATTCGCTTATGCTTAAAAGAATGTTTTATGCCTCACTCTTTGTAATGGTTTTTGCGCCGTTTATTTATTCAGGGGTCTATGCTCTGGATATTTTTCTTCAGCTTGCAGGGGTTGCTGTTATATTTATACTCATAGCCCTTGTTGGAGCAACAAATCCCAGGCTCAGGATAGATCAGGCTGTTAAATACTACTCGGTTCTTATTGTCATGTCTCTTGCGGCAGTAGGAATGTCTGTGTACGGAATATAGGGACAGGGAGGAATACTGTGTGGTTAATAAGTAAAATAAAACAGATTCTAATGGTAATAAAGCCAGGCGTGGTAACTCTTAATTATCCTTATGAGAAGCGTCCTGTGCCTGAAAATTTTCGGGGCACACCCTTGTGGGATCATGAAAAGTGTATAGGCTGTGGTGGGTGCGCTAATCACTGTCCTGCAAGAACAATACTTGTAAGGGATGTGTGCCAGGAAATACGTCTTCTGGTTTATGATGGTTCAAGGTGCACATATTGTGGACGATGTGCTGATGTTTGTCCAGAGGATGCAATTACAATGACAGGGCAATACGAGCTGGCAACTGATGAAAGACAGGATTTGAATGAAAGGCTGGAACTTTTTATGCTCACATGTCAAAGATGTGGCAGATGTTACGATATGGAGACAACAAACAAAATAGACCGAATGGACATGCTGGGATACAGGTATGACAATATTGAAGCCAGGGCTTTTATCAGAAAAACAACAGATCGTCTGGATGAGGAAATGCTTAAGGCCACTGAGCACTACAAAAGACCTGAAAAAACAGGAGAATAGTTATGTTTACAAACCTTTCAAAAAAAATATTTAAAAAATCCTTATGGCTTTATCACTGTAACACAGGTGCCTGTAATGGCTGTGATATAGAAGTACTTAATGTGCTTACTCCATATTATGATGTAGAAAGATTTGGAATGAAGCTTGTTGGGTCACCAAGACATGCAGATGTAATGCTTCTTTCCGGAGCAGTGACAAGGC
>JBBAGC010000302.1:0-3478 GCA_041655115.1 Spirochaetota bacterium
GGCTATAGCAATTTCCAGGTTCAGGCCTGTGTTGATAACAGTTTGTACAACTGTTCTGGGTATGCTTCCTCTTCTCTTTTCATCAGGTGAGGGAGCAGGGCTTTGGAGGCCTTTTGCATTAACTGTATGCGCTGGTCTTGCAGGATCTACTCTGCTTACACTTGTTTTGCTCCCTCTTGTATTTTTTTATTATTACAGAGGCAGTACCTTTATCTTTAAAGGTGAGCAAAGAGGGTGAATTGATTTATTTGAATATTGCATTAAGGCTTTTGGCTTACATGACTTTATATTTTGTACGAGGTTTTTTATGATAAAAATACCAAATAAAATTAAACTCATTCTGTTATGCGTTATGCTTTGTTTTTTGGGATGTGAATTTATTCCTGATACTTTGGAAGTGGTTAGATGGAGTCCTGAAAATCATACCAGAGGTGTAGAAAAAGACATTTTTTTTGAAATGGAGTTTAATGCACCCTTGAATAAAAATGACATTGAAGAGAATTTTTCCATGTATGGTTTTTCCGGTTCTGTTGAAGGGAAATTTATCTGGGTTTCAGCTAAAATATTCAGGTTTGTGCCTGTTGAAGAGTTTTCAAAAAATGGGCGTTATGTTGCAGAAGTGCCCAGAAGCGTGAGGGACAGAAAAGGAAATACCATGGGGAGCGATTTTATTTCGGACTTTTATATTGGAGATGATTTTGTGAGCCCTCTAGTTGAATGGTCCTGTCCTCCCTTTTCGGAGGGTGCAGTGTCAGGAATTTCAGTGAAACAAAATCCTCTTATTGTTTTTTCCAAAAGCATGGACAGGGAGAGTGTGGAAAAAAATTTCAGGATAAGCCCGGATGTGGCCGGGTATTATTTCTGGTCATCATCTGCCCCGGGAATTGAAAATAATATGCTTACATATGTTCTTATTAATCCTATGGATTATGGAAAGCTTTATACACTTACACTTGGGGGCAAGGCAGAGGATTACGCAGGCAATGCCATAGGAGCAGAGTACAGGGTGCATTTTATTACAGGTGATGATACCATACTTCCCCTGGTTGAAGGGATATACGATGCCAGGGAATTGCCTGCTCAATACTGGGAAACCGGATCTTTGAATTCCGGTATTGATAGAAGGGTTAAAATAAGCCTGGATTTTTTTAAGGCAATGGACAGGCAGAGTGTTGAAAAGGCTTTTTCTATTACACCTTCTGTTGCCGGAGTTTTTGACTGGTCATGCGACAGGGCTGTTGTTTTTATGCCATCTGCGCCTCTTGATCCTGAAAGGGTTTATCAGGCAAAGCTGGACACAGGCGCAAGGGATATTAATGGGCTTAAGCTTGCAGAACCCTATGTTGTGGAATTTAAAACTGACAGCAGCAGTTCTCTTTTTGTTACCTGTTCCAGTATTGAAAGTTCCAATAATAATGAAACTTACTTTCATCTTTGCAATGGAGCACCTGCCCCGCAGGAGTGGCCTCTTCAAATAGTTTTAGGTGATGATGCTCAGGTTTTATGGATGCGGTTTAAATTTGTATCAGGCAGCAATGACGCAGAAATGGAACCCTATTCCATATTTGATAATTATCTTATTGAAACATTTAAAAGCGCCCTGGCCCAGGATGCTGGCAATGCCGAGGTTGAGGCTATTGAATGGATAAATCCTTCAACTGTGCAGATGAAAATTAAGGGGATTTTTAAAAGCAATGGGCATGAGCCTTTTTTATACAGGATTACCCTTTCAGGAGGAGCAAAGGGTTTAAGGGATATACATGGCAACTATATGAAACAAGATCTTGTTTTTGAGTTCAGGGAGGACTGTTTATGAAAAGGCTTTTTATATTCTTTTTGTTTTTTATTTTTTTTAATCTGGCCTGTTTAGAGGATTTTGATCAGCCCCGGGTTATAAGGGTTTATCCTGAACATAAGAGCATTGATGTTTCTCCTGACTCGCCTGTAATAGTTGAATTTTCCGTAGGCATGGATAGTGCTAAAACAGTGAATGAGTTTTCTTTGAGTACACCATCAGGAAAAATTGATGGTATCTTTACATGGGAAAATGATTACAGGAGACTTATTTTTATACCAAGGGAGCAGTTAGTGTTGAATGAATCCTACACTGTTCGCATAACAGAAGGGGCAGAGGATATAAAAGGAAATGATTTGAAGGAAGAATTTGTTTCAGTCTTTTACATAAATGGTGATATGAAAATGCCATTTGTGGAATCCTTTTCTCCTGGTGTTAATTCCATTGGCAACTCCCCTGGTTGTGAAGTGGTTGTTGAGTTTTCTGAACCAGTGGATATTAACACTGTCTATAGTGGTATATCAATTTCACCATCTGTTCAGGGGTATTTTGTGCCTGAGGCTGGAGCGCGCATTATACGCTATGTGCCTGTTTATGGATTTACATATGGTGTTACCTATACTGTGAATGTAGACAGAACAGTACTTGACCTTGCCGGGAATAAGCTTTGCAAAGAATTGACTTTTAATTTTACAGTGGGGGATGATTTTGAAAATCCTTCTCTTTCGCTATATCAGGATTGTGATATTTCCCTTTACCTGGATGAGAATTTTATTGTTTCAGGTGCTGAAAAGAACAGGGACTTTGTTATTGATTTTTCTGAAATTGTAAAGACTGCAGATATTTCAAGAGGAATCAGCATCACTCCATCTGCTGGTTTTTTTGTATCAACATCAACTGTTTCGGGTGATCCTGATTTTACCAGGGGAGTAATTCATTTTACAGAGGATTTAATAAGCGGGGAAATCTATACCCTGTCTATCAGTTCAATTATTACGGATCTTCAGGGCAATCCCCTTGATAGGGATTACAGGTTCAGGTTCAGGATAGATGGGACTGGTTCAGTTTCTCCGAAGGTTGAGGCAACAGGAGAGATTGGAGGAGTTAACTGGGCTCAAAATGAAATTCCTGTTTTAGCAATAGATTCTTTGAAATTCAGCAATACAATAAGGGTTGATTTTTCCAGGCCTATTGATCCTGTAACACTGAACCTTTCTGTTGAAAGAATTTTAGGCAGCAGCTCAGGGTATTCTCCACCCAGTGCCGTTTCTATTGACTGGAGTTCTGATTTCAGGCAGCTCACATTTAAACTGTGTAATGTAATGCACGGCAGCACCTATAGAATAAAAATCAGGGGAGGAAGCAATGGCCTGAAAGATCAGAATGGAAATTTTATAAAAGAGGATTTTGTTCAGATGATCCAGTTTTGAAAAAATTTATTTGGTCAGCTCCCTGGGCATAACTTATTCTTCAAATATCTGATTAATTCTATTTTTCCATTCATCTTCATAAATAACTTGAAAAACGAATTCATGATCAGCAAATTTATCAAATAATTCAGCCCAGGGCTTTTTTGTTCCTAAATTATTGCATAATTGAAAAACATTTTTTTTGTATTCAGTATCCTCATTCTTTAAATGAAGGCCTTTCGTTTCCAGAATATAAACATTCTCATAAGTGTTT
>JBBAGC010000303.1:0-3474 GCA_041655115.1 Spirochaetota bacterium
AATCCATAATTATTGAATCCACTGAACCGGCATATTCACACAGCAACCTGGAACACCAGGTCATTCCCCTGGCTTATCAGGAAATTTCTGTTTTTTTTAACAGAGAAGTTTCATCTGCAAAAGAATTTACAAATGAGTTTGTAGAAAATGAAGACTTTCATCTCATGAACGTTTATTTTAAATTTAACTCATCAAAAATTGAAACTTCCTACTACCCCTATCTATACAGTATTATACTTAAAATGAGGCAAAATCCAAATCTTAGTCTCACAATTACCGGTCATGCAGATAAACTGGGGAGCTACAAAGCAAATTATGCAGTAAGCTTAAGCAGAGCCAAAGCTGTGCATGAGTTTATAACATCAATGGGTATTGACAAATCCAGATTAACCATTGAAAATAAAGGTCACAGCAAACCAGCCCAAAAAGGAAAGTTGTATAATATGGATAGACGTGTAGAATTTTCTTTTAATCAGTAAAAATTCAGGGCAGGCTAAAATCGCCTGCCCCTGATGGGATGGTACTTTTTTAAATTATTCGCTCATTCTTCTTAAAAAAGCCGGAATATCAAGATCCTCATTTGAATAATCTTTTTTATTACTTCTTCTTTCATAATCAAGGGAAAAAGTTCTGGCTGATGCTGCAATTTTAGATTTCTGGGCATCCTGTTTCCCTTCAATAAGCGTAAGTGCAGCACCGCTTCCGCCTGTTGCAGATGAGGTTTTAACACTGTTTACTGAAAGCATATTCTTTTTTCTATCAAAACCAGTTGCTATTACAGTAATTCTCACTTTTTCGCTAAGTGCTGAATCAACGGTTGTTCCAAAAATAATATTAGCCTCAGGATCCACCTGTCTTGTAATTTCATTTGTAACCTCATTAACCTCATGAAGAGACAGGTCATGCCCCCCGGCAATATTGATTAAAACAGCCTTTGCCCCTTCTATGCTTGTTTCCTCAAGAAGAGGAGAATTTATAGCCATTTGTGTAGCTTCAAGTGCCTTGTTCTCACCAGTGCCTATTCCAACACCCATGAGGGCATCTCCTGTTTCTTTCATAACTGTCCTTACATCTGCAAAGTCCACATTTACAAGACCTGTTACCATAATAAGATCAGCAATCCCCTGGACTCCCTGTCTAAGTATATCATCTGCAAGCTTAAAGGCATCCTCAATAGGAGTCTTTCGATCAATGATCTTTAACAAAAGATCATTGGGGATAGTAATGAGAGTATCCACCTTCTCCTTCATGTTTTTTATGCCTTCTTCAGCCTGGTTCATTCTGCGCTTCCCCTCTACTTTAAAGGGCTTTGTAACCACACCAACAACAAGGGCTCCAGCCTCTTTTGCAATTTCAGCAACAACCGGTGCAGCGCCTGTGCCAGTACCACCGCCCATACCAGAGGTGATAAAAACCATATCCGCGCCTTTTAAAATCTTTTGAATCTTGTCTCTGTCTTCATTAGCTGCTTCACGCCCTATTTCAGGATTGGCTCCAGCACCAAGTCCCCGTGTAAGCTTTGTACCTAACTGGATTCTTTCAGTAGCAAGACTTTCTCCCAATTGCTGAGCATCAGTATTGGCCACTATAAATTCAACCCCTTCCATGCCTGTGGCAATCATTCGGTTAACAGCATTGGTACCAGCTCCACCAACACCAATAACCTTTATAATCGTTGTCATAGGCTTTTCTTCTTCTAATTTGAACATATACCCTCCCATCGAAGTATGCTTAAATTTACTTTTATTATGTCTCATTAGAAATTAAATTAATTAAATTAAATAAATATAAATAATAGCTAATTAATTATTTATATTAAAAATAATTAATCTAATCTGTCAAACCACTTTTATCAGTATTACCTATTTGCATAAAAAAATTACAAATAATCCTCAAAAAGCTTTTTAATCTTATCTACAAAACCGGTTTTACCCTTGTTAAACTTTCCCTGACCCCTGAATCTGCTCATCTTGATACCATACTTGAGAAGACCCACTCCATTAGCATACTGAGGTGTTGACACCACGTCCTTAAGACCCACTATTTCACCAGGCATACCAATACGCACTGGCATGTTAAAAACCCTTTCTGCTGCCTCAACACATCCATCAATCATTGCGCCACCACCTGTTAAAACTACACCAGCAGCAAGCATATCTTTTTTGCCACTCTTAACCAGCTCAAGATCTATCATCTCCATAATTTCACTAACCCTGGGCTGAATAATCTGTGTCAGCTCCTGTCTGAAAAGTCTTCGAGGAGCACGCCCTCCAACAGAAGGAACTTCAACCATTTCCGAAGGATCAACCAGACTCAAATCTGCGCATCCATATTTTTTCTTTATCATTTCCGCAGATTCTATTGATGTACGCAAACCTATGGATATATCATTTGTTATATGAATACTCCCAACAGGGAGAACTCCCGAATAGGCAACACCACCTTCCATAAACACAACAATGTCTGTTGTGCCTCCTCCAATATCAACAATGGCAACGCCCAGCTCTCTTTCATCCCTGGCAATAACTGCATCAGCTGAAGCAAGGGGATTAAAAACAACGTCCCTGTGCTGGAATCCGGCTTTCCCAACTGACTTAATCATATTCTGGATACTTGTTGTTGCAGCAGTAATTATATGCACCTCAGCTTCAAGCCTTACTCCGCTCATGCCAACAGGATCCTTTATCCCTGTCTGATCATCTACAGCAAACTCCTTTGAAAGAACATGAAGTATTTCCCTATCAACCGGAATTACTATTGCCTGGGCTGCTTCAATTACGCGCTTCACCTCAAGAGAGGTTATGGTTCTGTTTCTGTTAGCTATGGCAACAACTCCCTTGGAATTTTCACCCTTTACATGCTGACCACTTATCCCTACAAATACTGAGCTTACATCATATCCGGCCATAAGTTCAGCATCCTCAACTGCCTTTACTATTGCAGCAGCTGTATTATCTATATTGACTATTATTCCGTTTTTAAGTCCTCTTGAAGGCGCTGTGCCCACACCAGCAACTTCCACCTGATTATTTTCATTTAAATATCCAATAACCGCGCAGGTTTTCGTTGTTCCAATGTCCACACCAACAATAATCTCTTCCATACATAAACCCCTTTTTTTACCTGACCAAAACTGTGTTATCCCGTAAATCAATGCTCTGGGGATAACTGCCCCTATTATCAAGAAAAGCCGCTGTTTTTTCCAGCTTTAAAAAACCGGAATAGTCATTCTCCAACACAAATAAAGTTCTCCTGTTTTTCATTGTAACATAAATCCTGTCTGCTGAATAAATGGAAATCTCAGCAAGTTCGACCAGCAGAAAGGGCTTTTCTTTTTTAACACTCATAAGCCTGCCTATCAATCCTGCAGTTATATTTTTTCCAGCACCAGCTTCAAAAAGCGCCCTCTCTGCTGTTATTATCGGCATATCTGTTTTAAAAAAACGCTTTGAATCAAGAATATTTATATCCCTG
>JBBAGC010000304.1:0-3449 GCA_041655115.1 Spirochaetota bacterium
CACCATTGATGAAGGCATAATAAACAGAGAGCTTAAAAAATTTATATGTATTGATGAAAAATGTATTCTTAACTTTTCCCAAAATGCAGGTATTCATCTTTTAATAAATGGATCAGTTGAGGACAGGGATAAATACATAGTTCTTAATCTTAAGGCATATGGAACAGCCTCACCCTTTAATGGGAAGCTAATTTGCACTTACAGAGCAAAAATCGACTTTAATCGAAAAATTTCATCAGCAGCTTACAGCCTCATTATTGAAGAACATTCAGGCCGCTTTATTTCAAATATACTGGAAAAATTTATATACCCTGTAGAAATAATAAGTGATAATAACAATGTTAAGGCAAATAGTGAACTAAAGGTAAATGGCATATTCAGGTTATACAAAAATGAACCTTCCCAGGTAAAAACTGAAAAATATATGGAATTTAAAAACAACCTGTCTCTGGAGAAAGAAGTTCCTGCTACAAATGGGGGCTTTATTTATCTTTCATTTAAAGATAAAAGCAAAGAGCTTTATTCATACTATGTTAATGGAAAAAATTCCCTTGTATTTGAAAAACCCCACTTTTATGACACCCTTTTTATTTTCTTTTTCACAGTTCCTGGAAGTGCAACAATGCCCATAAGCGCCCCAATACTTGGTTATTTTAATAATGACGACTGGAAAGGCCTGGGCTTATGGGGAATAAATGCTGCACCCTATTTATATGCTGAAACAAGAGGATTTGTAAATTCACCTAAAAGGTTAAAAAAAAGCAATAAAAACATATCAAAAGATGACAGAGCACTTAACTACTTTGCCTGGTACATGCTCCTTGCTGGTGGGACTCCACTTTTTATTGATTCCTTTGCTTCAAATTATATTTATAATGCATCCAATTTCCACCCCAAACAAAAGCTAATGGGCAATCCATGGACAGCGTTTTATCTTTCAGCTGTAAGCAATGGAGGAGGGATGTTTTACAAAGGTCACAGAATCTGGGGATATTTTTACTTTCACCTTAACAATATACTTCTCTACTCAACACTAAGGGAATTTTCCCATCCTGAAAAAAGAAATCCTGATACAGGAATCTATGAAAAGGGAAAGAATAATAATAAAAAGGGAGCAATTATTGCATCTGCCCTTGTTATTTCAAAAACTGTTGAAATAATTCACACCCTTATTACAAATGAAAATATAAAAAATGGGACAGTTGAAAAAAATTACATGATCCCTGAAATATTTTTAACCAGTGACCCGGATAACAAACCTGTTTATAACCTGGGTTTTACTTTTAGATACTGAAAAAATCATTGTTTAAAAAAAAAATTAAAGGGCTTCAAATTTATTCTTTATTTCCTTGTGAAGTTCCTTTAATTCATCCTCACTGTTAATTTTAAACCTTTCAAGAACATATTCATTAGCATAATAGTATTGATATTTACGCTTTTCTATTCCGCATAGCAGATTTGCCAAATAAACTGTGTATACAATATCTTTATATTCTGTCTGAATATTTTGAGGAGCATGATGATACCTGATAACCTGTGTCAGGTAATCAGGGAAATTCCATTTTTCCGAAACAAGGGCTCCAATCTCAGAATGGCTTATTCCAATTGATATCTCCTCCATAACAGTGGTTGTAATCATATCCCTGTTATGAACAATCTCTGCTATTTTTTTCACACCATTTGTGTCAACAGCAAGAAGAATAACCTGGCCAAGATCATGAAGCAGCCCTGCAAGAAAAACATTTTCCCCTACTCCTGGCATTTTATATTTTTCAGCAATAAGCATGGAATAAACAGCCACCCTGTTGCAGTGCTCCCATATTTCTTCAAACCTGCTGTATCGTGATTCCATAATTTTTCTGGCATTACTTGCAATAAGAATAGACCTAAGATTTTTAAGTCCAATCTTCATAACCGCTGCTCCAATATCCTTTATTTTGGTAGTAGTGATAAATCCTGCAGAATTAGCCATTTTAATAACATCAGTAACAATTGCCATATCCTGCTTAATGAGTGAAACAATCTCATCAATACAGGCATCTGTACTTGCACATAAACCAAGAAGTGTGACAATATTTTCAGGGAATGTGGGAATCCCCTGGATTTCCGCAAGTATTTTATCCTTTACAAGAGAAGTAATATTTTTTGGTTTTAACTGATATGGAATAAAAAAAGTAACAGCAGTAATCTTTTCATTACTTTTTATTTTAAAACAGGATGAATCAAGCCCCATTCCTTTTAAAGAAAGAATTACAAGGGCTATACCAAGGCCAGCTCCTTCTGTGTCATCTTCAATATGTTCATATAATTCATGAAAATTTTCTTTCTTCATTGCCAAGGCAATACGCCTGTTTATCCTCTCCCGCTCCAAAGAAAGCAAACCAGTATTGTTTTTTACAGAAAAAGCCAACCCATCAGGCCTGCAATCCAGATTAAAGTTAATATAATAGCTGCTTTTTACAACTTCTTCCCTGATCCCCCCAAAATCACCTATTACCTTCTCTTTAAAAGCATTTATACCTTTTATATAATCATCAGCATTATTAATATCAAACCCGGAGCTTTCAAAAAACACCCTTTTAGCATTGGCCTTTAAAGCATTAACAACTATTTCGCGCACAATGGCGAGCATGGAATAAAGAATATAATGCAAATCGTATTTTGCAAGAACCCTTGACATAATACTATTTAAAAATACAAGAATATCATCAGAAACATACTGGAAATTAATTCTCAAAGGTTCTCCAGCTTCAACTTTCCTGAAAATTTCCTCTTTATATTTTAAATTATTCACTGCCATCTCCAATACTTTATTCTCCAATCAGGCCTTCAATACCCAATGGATAATTAAAATATAATGAATTAATAGCACTTATTATAAAGAATATTGTTTCATAATGCAAGATTATATTACATTATTTCTAATATATTTGACAAAAAAACTTTGTTCAATATACATAAAAATTAATTTGTTTTAATTTTTCATTTTTAACATATTAATAATAAAACAAGGGAGCTTTACTTATAATGCAAATTAAACTCTGGGGTGTACGAGGCTCTCTACCCTCCCCATTAAGCAATGATGAATACAAAAGCAAGATGCAAAGAATCCTGAAAATTGCTGCTGAACAAAAAATTCAACCAGATGACATACTACCATTTATGGATTCACTCTCTGATGAGCTGAAATTTATCTTTGGTGGAGATACCACATGCGCTACAGTACAATCTGCATCTGGAAAAACATATATAATTGACTGTGGCACTGGCATAAGGCGTCTTGGAAATGACCTTATGGAAAGGGACTGTGGAAAGGGTAAAGACATACTTGATATTTTTTTAACTCATAATCACTGGGATCACATTCAGGGTCTCCCTTTTTTTCGACCCATATATGTACCTGGTAATATTATCAACTTTTACTCCCCTTTTAAGCACCAGCAGCAAAT
>JBBAGC010000305.1:0-3411 GCA_041655115.1 Spirochaetota bacterium
TCAAAAGAAAGATTATACAGTAGGAATACCCAAAGGGTTTTCCGTGTACACACTCTGGCCTCTTTACTCATGGTTTTTTCATACCCTGGGAATAAAAATTAAACTGTCAGAAACAATAGAGCCAGACGGGGTTGCCAAAGTTGAAAGTGCCTACTGCTTCCCTGCAGAGATAGTGCATGGTGCAATGCAGTCTTCAATAAACCAGGGAGTGGACTTTTTCTTTATACCCCATTTCCGGGACATGCCATCCTATGTAGAGGATGTTCATGCCAACTTCTGCCCAATAACACAAAGCCTTCCCTATTATATGAAAAAGGCTTTTCCGGAAATTGAGGAAAACCGGATTCTTGCACCTGTAATAAGTTTTAAATACGGGCTGGAAAAAGCCCTTGAAGGTTTTCTGGAAATGAGCACACAGCTTGGAGTATCCCAGCACGAAATAGAAAAGGCCTTTAGAATTGCATGTGCTAAACAGGATGAGTTTTTCAAACGCTACAGCAAGATGGGTATTGAAGCACTTGAAAAGGCCAGGGAAGCAAACCACCCTGTAATAGCTCTGCTTGGCAGACCCTACAACGCTTTTACCAAGGATGCCAACATGGGTATTCCAAAAAAATTCACAAGCAGGGGCTATTCCATAATCCCCTTTGATATGCTTCCCTTTGAAGAAGTTCAAATCTACAATAATATGTACTGGTACTATGGTCAGCAGGACATGAAAGCCGCATCGTTTTTAAAAGATGAAGACAACATATTTATTACATTCATAAGCAACTTCTCATGTGCACCTGACTCATTTATGCTGCACTATGTGAAATGGATAATGGGAACAAAACCTTTCCTTATCCTGGAACTGGATTCTCATTCAGCTGATGCAGGCATAGACACAAGAATCGAGGCTTTTCTCGATATTATTGAAGGATACAGAACAAAGTTTTCAGGGGCAGATGAAAACAGATACGACAATGGCCTTCGATTTATAAATAACAAAAAAGAACCTCTTCATGTTTATGATTCCATTAATAAAAGGAAAATAGAAATTTTCAACAACCCCAAGGCCAAACTTCTGCTGTCAAATATGGGAAGGCTATCCAGTGAACTTCTGGCAGCATCTCTCCGGGGCATAAATGTAAATGCAGAAGCAATGCCACTTCCTGACATATATACCCTGCAAACAGCGCGCAGCTATATGTCCGGCAAGGAATGTCTCCCTGCTCAACTTGTACTTGGAAGTGCATTAAAATATTTGCAGTCTGATAAATACAGGAAAGACGAAACATATCTCCTGTTTGTGCCAACAACAACCGGTCCTTGTAGAACAGGACAATACTTTATCTTTTATGAAAACCTTTTCAGGGATTTGAAGATGGAGAATGTGGTTGTTATAACACTTGATTCTGATAACTCATACAATGAACTTGGCGTGGATTTTTCTAAAAATGCCTGGTGGGGACTTATAATTGCAGACTACATGAAAGATGTGGAAACATCCCTAAGGACCTGTGCACTTGACCCTGCAGCAGCAATAGCAAAATATGACGAGCTTTGGCACAAGCTTGTTGAGGTTGCTGAAAAAGATATAAAAAAGATTATACCAACACTTGAAAAAATAGCATCTGAAATATCCAAAATCCCACTTAAGCAAAAGGTTAAGGATACTCCAAAGGTTCTTATTGTTGGTGAAATTTACGTACGCAGAGACGACTTTGCAGTAGATGAGCTAATAAGGCTTATGAGTAAAAAAGGTATAATAGGAAAAGTTTCCGGCATAAGCGAATGGATATACTACACAGACTTTGTGCGAAAAAATGAAATAATGAAAAGGTACAAACTCCTTCCATGGTACAAAAAACTTTTTTCAAAGGAGTTAAGAGACCGCATTGTCTGGGAAATAGAAGAAAAATGGAAACACCGCGTTGAACATAAAGTAAAAGAAACACTTGCTTCAACAGGACTTATTCCAGAGACTCCCCATGATATGACTGAAATAATGGATAACTCGGAAAAGTATTTTGTATCAAAAGAGCTTGACTCTGAAATTTCAATTTCAAGCGGGGTTGCATCAACAGCAATGCTTCATGATTATTCAGGGGTTATAAACATCTCACCATTTGCCTGTTTAATAGGAAGAGTAATTGAAGGGCTTATAACACCCTGGAGCAAGGATAGAAACTATCCTGTTATGTCAGTGGAAATTGACGGTGCAGTGCTTCCACCAAACATAATAAGCAAGCTGGAAATATTCATGCTTAATGTATTACGATTCAGGCAAAACCCTGAGGACAGCGATCTTGTTGAAATAAATGAACTGGAAGACGCTTCAATGTGCAGAAGGATTATACGGTAAATTCTTACTTCCCGGGGATAGGCAAAATAGCCTGTCCCTGGGAAGTGTAATATAAAAAATAATTATTTCTCAACATCCTTTTTAAACATATCCTTTTTAAAATCCTTAAGACCCTTTAAAATACTGTCTTTGTCTCCCTTATATTTCTCCATAATTTTTCCATATGCTTCCTGATAATCCGCTTTAACCTTTTGAATAGCCTGATAGTTTGCAAGCTGCTGCTCTTTTACTTTATCAGATTTATCAGCTGCCTCCTGAAATTCCCCATAAACATCGCTATCTTCAAAATCATTCATAAGGCTGCGCACATTCATGCTGGAAGCTTCACAAAGCATTAAATATGCAGCTGTGTCCTTTTCAACTTTTATTATTTTTTCACCTGATTTTTCAAGGTCATATTCAGATTCAATTCCTGCAACTTCCCTGCCTATTTCATTTATAGCCGTGCTGCTTTTACTGCTCTCTAAATCAAATCTGTTCATATACCTGTTATACTTCCTGGCCTGTCTGTCAGCTCTCTTTTCAAGCTCTTTATTTTTATTGCTCTCCCAGGAATCAGATTCAAGGTTTTTCCTTTTTGCAGATGGTTTCCCAGCTACTTCAGCCTCAACAGAATTTCCAGGCTTAAGCTCAACTGATCCGTAAAAATTTTCAATGTCCAGCCCGCCCTCTATAAGGCTTATCATGGAATCACCACCTCTGCTTACTGCAACATCAAACTCGGTTCCACGCACAGAACAAACAGTTGTGGGAGTGTAAAACCTGTACTCACCCTTTTGAAGCTTTTCCAGCTTACCCTTAACCTGGCCGGATATAATTGAAACCTCATCAGAATCCTTTATATTTGAACTCCCGATTTTTACAACAGTATCACCCTGAAGAGTAATTTTGCTGTTATTTGGATAGGAAAGCTCAACCATTGCACCTTTGCCGGTTTTTATAACATCGCCATTGCCCACAGTATTTCCCATTTTTAAAGAGGTAACCCTCCCTCCCCTTTCCATTTTAACATCACCTAAAAAAAAGGAGACCTTCATTGAATAGGCATAAACTGGTAATAATAT
>JBBAGC010000306.1:0-3410 GCA_041655115.1 Spirochaetota bacterium
TAATTCATGGTCAGGATATGACTGTGGGGCTCCGTAAAAAGCCATAATTGCATCACCTTCATACTTATCAATAGTGCCACCATGAGATATGATAATATCTGTCATTTCAGATAAATATTCATTGAGCAGTGCAACAAGCTCAGGTGGAGTAAGCTTTTCAGAAATTCCGGAAAATCCTGCAACATCAGAAAAGAATATAGTTATAGACCTGTTTTCCCCTCCAAGTTCAAGAGACTCGGGATTTTCGAGTATCTGGTCAATTACATCAGGGGCAATATATCTTGAAAAAGCCCCGGTAATAAATTTTTTCTGTTTTTCCTCATTTATAAGTTTAATTGATATTATGGAAAGACCAGGAATAAGCAAAGCAAGATTAGATCCTAACTGCTCCACCCAGATATTGGCAAAATCAAAAAGCAGAAAAATTATTAAATTAAGAAAAATTAAAGATAAAACTCCGGTAAAAAGGGATTTTCTGGCAGGCAGCTTTTGAATAACAAACCCTGCTGCAAGTGCAATTATCAAAAAAAGAAACATTGAAAAAATAATATTAGGCTTAAAAATATACTTCCCCTGCATAATTGTATTAATTGTATTAAGATATGTACCAACCCTTGGATACTCATTATGAATTGGGATGGAACCAATATCATGAGTACCTGTTGCAGTTAAGCCTATGATAAGATTTTTATCCCTTACACTTTCAGCAAGGAGAATAAGCTCTACAGCCTTAATATCTCCCTCAATAAGAGTTAATTCATATTTCAGTTCTTCAGATGGATTTGAATCTAATTCTTCCTTGATTAAAGCTTTTTCTTCTACAAGCATATCCATGTAACTTTTTTTCAGCTCATAAAGCTCATTTTGCAAAGCTTTTAATTCAATGGCTGTTTCCCTGTAAGTGACATCATCAGAGGCTGTTTTTAACTTTTTTCTTGCCTCTTCTATATTTTGAGAAAGTTCAGCCCGCTGTTGTATGCCGGCAATCCCCCCTGCATTGTCAAAAAATTCATAAACCGGATCTGCAAAGCTGTGATACTCAAGGAGTGAATAAAAAGGAATAAGCTTAAAAGATTTTTCCCTGGGGCCAGGACCTGCCCAGTTTACAAAAATCATACCTGTTTTATCTATAGGTATAACTATATCTTCAGTAATATAATCTTTAAAATTAAAGGCATTTTTTAATACTATATTTTTCCCTGGATTTACAATAATATTTTCTTTTTTTACCTTACACTCATCAATAAGCATTGCAAGTGCAAGATTAAAATATAGTCTTCCTTCAAAAACCTGCACAAGGCGTACCTTTCGTAATGTTCCATCAATATCAGTGAACCTGTTTACAAAGCCAAATGATTTGGCTGAATTCATAAGTGGAGAAATAGGATATACAATGGTTTTAATATCGTCTTCTTCAAGTTGCTGAAATTTTTTTTCCTCACCTTCGGGAACAGGAATGGATGCGGTTTTTAAAAATCGCTCCCTGGCTTTTTGAAATTCTTCAGATTCCTGCCTTTTTGCAACATCAACATTTACAGGATCCTGGGAAAAGGTGTATGGAATAATCACATCCCCATTGTTCTCAATCCCCTGTGCAAAAATCTTGTCATTGTTGCGTATAAGAGCTGAAAATTCGTTTTGCTCAATAGGAACTTTGGAAGCAAGCTTTTCCATAAAGCTATTATATACATCATTATTAAGCTGGGTAGGTGAAGCATCAGGGTACATAACATCAAAGCCAACCTGTCCTGCTCCAAGCTCTTTTAATATATTAAGTCCTTTAGCATAAATGTCTCGTGTCCAGGGAAACTGTCCTAAAGCAGTGGTGCTGTTTTCATCAATATCAAGAAACCATAACTTGTCCCATTCTTCAATTGAAGGTTTTCCTTTAAAGCGCAGATCATAAAGCTTTAGTTCAAAAAAATTATAGCCATCAGTAAAGCTAAAAAGAGCAATAAAGATAAAAGCCACAAACCCTATCAATATCCCTGAAAAACGATTGGTTTCAAAGAAGCGATTAATCTTATCAAGAATTTCAGTTTTGTTAAAGTTTTTTAAAAATTTCAAAAAAGGTCTCCTTGAACTTTACTCTGAGCTTTACCCCCTAAATCCCCCAAAGAGGAGACAACCCCCTAAATCCCCCATAGGGGGACTTTGATCTTGTCCCTCCATCTAAGCCCCCCTCCGGGGGGTTTGGGGGGGGGTATTCGCTGGAGAAAAATCCCCCTAAATCCCCCAGAGGGGGACTTGAACCTTACCCTCCATCTAAGCCCCCCTCAGGGGGATTTTGGGGAGTCTGGAGGGAATGGAATAAAATTTTAAGTTCTTTTTTTTAATACATATATAATTTGATTAATAACATGATCAATATTACTGAACACTTCACTTGCTGAAAAGCGAAGTGTTTTTATACCAATACTTTCCATAAACTGATCTCTATACATATCATACTCTTTTCGATCCTTATGGCTATCTCCATCTATTTCAATAGCAAGCATGACTTTGTGACAATAAAAATCTAAAATATATCTATAAACTGGATGCTGACAGCGAAACTTGTAACCATAAATCTGCTTATTCTTTAACTTTAGCCACATTACTTGTTCCGACTTTGTTAAATTTAATCTTTGTATTCTTGCAAGTTCTATTACGTATTTCTGTGTATCAACTCTTTGTCCATTATAAAGCATTGAGCCCTATCCCCTACCCCCTACTAAATCCCCCAATGGGGGACTTTCAAAATTTTCCCCTCCGTCTAAAACCCCCCTCTGGGGGGTTTGGGGGTATTCGCTGGAGAATTTGGAAAGATTACACTAAATACTGAAATTAAATCCTGATTCAATATAGTTCACATTCTTCTCTGCATCATCATAGGCTTTTCCAGGAAGAAATAATCCATAATTGACATAAAAAGACATATCATAGAATATCTGCCACCTGAAAGCAAGGTCTATGCCCTGACCTATATTTTTATTAGCTTCACCAGCAACTCCGCCTTTTATGCGAGATTCTTTTTCAGCTTTCATATAATAGGCATACTTTGCAGAAGCTGTCATTTTTTTCAAAAAAGGAGATTGAACCTGAGAAAATGGAGTAAAGGACGCTCCTCCTCTGAACATCTGGATATTGCTTAAAGTAGGCTTTAAAGCAAAGCCACCAGAAAATGTTCCAAAGGAAATAAATCCCTTATCATCCCCAGTTGCATCTGTTGGTCTGTTACCATCTATATAGTTAGTCCTGTCTTTATCACCTGTTGCATAGGCATACTGGATAGATATTACAGGATTAAGTTTAACAGGAATATAATAGTTTATACCTGTATTTACAGCAAAAGCAGCAATTGAGGATTTTTCATTTGAATCTAAGTAGCTTTTACCTGTTTCATATATAAATTCACCGTAATAGAAAAA
>JBBAGC010000307.1:0-3400 GCA_041655115.1 Spirochaetota bacterium
ATTAGACATGCTTGTTAATATTGGAGCAAGCCTTTTACTTTTTGTTTTTATTTTTACTGGTAAGGGGAGAAAAATCGATCGCTTTGAAGGCGCAATTTTTATTGCCCTTTACACAGCTTATATTATAGCCATATTGTTTATTTTGTAAAAATTTAACTTCAATCAAAATACTTTTAAAAACTGAAAATTCATCTTTTCTGGTTTACTACTATCTCCAAAGTGACAATGAACAGCATCTCTTATATTGATCTTTAATTAATCTTCAGTCTCACCGTCTGTAAATATATCAAATCCCATAGCCCGAGCCTCAAAGCCACCATCTAATGATTCCTCTATATAAAAAATAATTTCTGATGCAATACCTTTACCTCTCTGCTACTTTCAAAAATATATTATAAAAAAAAACGAATTTAAGCTGCAAGATTGATTATATATCCGGTTCTGCGGGCAATTTCGATTATGGCATTCCCATCATCAGTTTCAAACTGGATTTTCCCCGCTGGTACAGGCTCTATGCGACTATCTGTTGCTGCAGCAATCCGCCAGAGAGTATTAACATCACTCCGCTTTATTCCATTATTAAATACTGGGGAGACAATCAGAAGATCAATATCACTCCATTCATCAGTTTTACCTGATACCTGGGAGCCGTAGATAACTGCAAAACAATTTTTATATCCAGCTTCTTCAAGTTCTTTAAGATATTTTTTAACTATGATTTCAACTGAATAATCAACCATTGAAAAACCTCCTCAGCGCGTTTAAGATAGTCGGCTACTTCGTTGTGAGTTATAGGTATAAAAGTTGAATCAGGATATCTTCCTTCAATATTAAAAGCATTCAGTTCTGCAAGAATATTAACAAAATGTTGCTCGAAATTAAGAGAAGTTGTTTCAGCTAATCTCACCAGATTATGAATTCTCGGAGCTATATCATTTATATTTTTGCAAACATGAGCTTTTAATATCTTTTCAAGAGCCAGATGAAGAAAAAAAAGGCCGTGGCGATATCTCTTATTTGATATAAGTTCCCGGGCAACTTCCAAATCCTCTGAAGCTCCATTACTCCAGAATTCTATCTGCTTATTAATATCTACCATGATAAAATAATATAATATAATTACAACATGTCAATCATTAATAAACGAGATTATCTAACTAACTTTTTCTGCATCATAACCTGCTTCATCAAAAAGATCAATTAAAGCAGCTTCTGAAAGATCTGATTCAAGTGAAACTTTTTTTGATTCCAGATCAATCTCCAGATTTTTGACCTTACCTGAATCTGCCATGGTTTTTTCAATTCTCATTTTACAGTGATTACAGCTCATTTCCGGAACATTAAATGTATATTTCACAATCTTCTTCCTCCTGTTAAATAAAATCGTCCCATGTCCCCGCCACCTTTGGTGACCGGGACATCATTAAATCAGTATTACCTTTAAAATCTATCTTAATAATATTTACTGCTAAAATATTTTTTTATTCCTTATACTTGCTGAATTTACAATAACATTCATTGAACTAAAAATCATACATACCTCTGCTATGGCAGGATGCATAATCCCAACAACAGCAGCAGGTAATGCTGCTATGTTGTAAAAAAATGCCCAAAATAAATTTTGCCTTATTTTACTAAAGGTAATTTTTGAAACTTTCATTGCAGCAGGAACTGATACAAGCTTTCCCCCTGTTATAATAATATCCGCACTTTCAATTGAAAGATCAGTACCTGTGCCCAGGGCAATCCCTATATCCGCTGCTTTAAGCGCTGCTGCATCATTTATACCATCTCCAACCATACAAACCCTTTCACCAAGTTTTTGCCTCTCCTGCAAAACATAAAGCTTCTCCTGGGGACGCACTCCGGCAATACACTCATCTATGCCTATTAATGCAGCAACAGCCTTTGCAGTTGCCTTGCTGTCACCTGTAAGCATAACAGGCTTAATTCCCATGTCTTTTATCTTTGCCACTGCTTCAACAGCATCAGGCTTAACAGGATCTGATACTGCAATATATCCAGCAATAAAATTCTCCTTTCTTAATTCAACAACTGTTTTGCCCTCTGCCATCATCTTGGAATAAACAGATGTATCAAGAGGACGCCCTAAGGTATATTTTTCTCCATTAAAAGATGCTAAAACTCCCTCGCCTGCTACTTCCTTTATATCTGTTATATCGCGCAAAGGAAAAATCCCCTTGTCCTGACAAAAGCGTTGAACAGCTTCAGCTATGGGATGAATTGACACATTTTCCAAAGTCAAAGCTATTGCCATAGCTTCATCATCAAGGCTGGTCTCTGTTACCTCTGGTCTGCCAAGTGTAAGAGTTCCGGTTTTATCAAGAAAAATAACACTTACTGTTTCAGCTGACTGAATTGACTCTCCGTTTTTTATAAGAAGCCCCTGCTTAGCTGCAAGGCCACTACCGGCTATAAGCGCCATTGGAGTTGCCAGACCCAAAGCACATGGACAGGCAATAACAAGCACAGCTATAAACACAAAAATTGAAGTTGAGAGCGCGCCTGAATCAACCTTAATCCAGGGCAGGTGTTGAGATAGCCATGCAAGATAGGGGCTTAAACTTTCATAATTAAATCCCCATACCAAAGCTGATACAATAGCAATAGTAAAAACACCTGGAACAAAATAATTTGTTACCCTGTCAGCAAATGCCTGAATAGGAACCTTTGAAGACTGGGCATCCTCAACAAGTTTAATCATCCTTGCCAAAAATGTATCATCACCTGTACGGGTTACCTTAAAAGTGATTGCTCCTCTTTCAAGAACTGTTCCACCTGTAAGCTCAGAGCCCTCTTCACGGAATACCCTCACAGGCTCACCTGTAATCATTGACTCATCTATATAGCCGCTCCCCTCTGTAACAAAACCATCAAGGGGTATTCTTTCACCTGATCTTACAACAACAAGGTCATCTATATTAACGCTTTCAATGGGTATTTTAACGATTTTTTCATTTTGTAATACAGATGCATGCTTTGGAGTCATTGCAAGAAGGGAGCGAATTTCACCAGAAGCATTATACTTGAGCTTTGATTCTATGTATCTGCCTGTAAGATGAAGTGCCACAAGCATAATTGAAATCGAACCAAAGGAACTTATATCCATGCCTGCCAAATTAAGAACTGATGTAACCCATGCTGCAAAAGCTGCCACAGCAACCATTGTATCCATGTTTGCATGAAAATGCACAGCAGCAATATAAGCGCTCTTAATCACACCTCTGCCTGGAACAAAAAGAACAAAAGCTGCAGTAACAGCTTCAAGTATAACAAACCATGAAAAATGAAAACCAGCCATATGAAGCACCATAAGAACGGTCATGGGAATCATCACAACAAGGGCTATTACCATTCTTTTAAAGGCCCTGGCAAAATC
>JBBAGC010000308.1:0-3383 GCA_041655115.1 Spirochaetota bacterium
GCGAATAAGCCTTATGAAAACTGCCTTTTATACTATTGCCTATCCCATGACTATGGGTTATGTTCTTGCTGGTGAAAGTAAAAAAAGCGAAATGAAAAGAATTGAGGAGTTTGCACTTCCGCTTGGCATAGCCTTTCAGATAAGGGATGATATGCTTGGAGTTTTTGGTGTTGAAAAAAATACAGGCAAAGCTGTAGACACAGACATCCATGAGGGGAAGTTTACCCTTTTGATTCAAAATACCCTCCAAAGGCTTGCAGAGAAGGATCAGGATGAATTTCTTAATATGCTTTTATCTGAAAATAAATCAGATTCTTCTGTGTCCTATATTAAAAAAACAATACTCGATTGCGGTGCTGTTGATGATACTCTTAATAGACATTTTGAGCTTCTTGAAGAAGCAGAGGAAAAGCTTGATAAGCTGCGTTTAAATGAAAAATCGAGAAATGTTTTGCGAGGAGTAATAGAGGTTATTTCTCATGTCCCAGCTGAATTTAAGTAGGAATAAATTTTTTGGATTATGAGGGATGGGGTCGGGGTCAGAGCAATAGAAAATGCCTTTTTGTCATTCCGACTGTAGCGGTAGCGAAATGCCGGAATCTTATGGATAGAATCTATTGTATGAGATTCCTGTATTCACAGGAATGACAGAAGAAGAGAATCCTGAACCTTACCTCGATATACCACATTTGTCGGCGTTAGGTAACCGTTGGTAATCGATTCGCCGTATTTAAAAAGTCCCCCAATCTGGGGGATTTAGGGGGAGAAGGTTCACAAGCCGTATCGAGAAGAAGGCAAAGGTAGAAAGGACTCAAAGGTTTAAATAATCTTTATTATCTGCATAAGCCTTGATCTTTCAATTTCATACTTTGCTTTTAGTTCAGCTATTACAGGGTCTTTTTCAGGAGACGGGTGAAAATCAGCATAGTCATCAATTATTGACTCACCCCTTATTTTATCACGGCTTCTTGATTTAAAAATATTTTCATCCAGGATATTAATAGAGTAGATGTATTGATTAATTGCTTCTTTTAATGGAATGGTTTTAAGCCCCAGGGAATTTATTAATTCAGCTGCATGAGCCCAGTATGGGGTTTCATCATCATCCCTGTATATTGTTTCAGGGTCAAAGGTGATGTTATCTCCAATTACTTTAGCCACTCTCTGGGCTAAATGTTTAAGTGCATAAAAATTAATGTGAAAATTATATGCTTCAATAGCTTTTAACCTGCTTGATTCTGTCATAAAATTTTTACCAAGCCCTTTTATATCGCTGTCTGTATAAATTTCTTTTGTAATATTAATTTTTTCAAGCGCCACTAATGAGCTTCTCATCATGTCAATAATTTCAGGTCTGAATATTTCAAGGTCTGTTTTGTTTTGCCCTGGTCTGTTTCGTTTTATGTATTTTAATTCATTTCTCATTATGGCATAAATATTTCTGTAAAGTCCCCATGCTGGAAATATTTCATTGATGGATGGTGAAATTTCATCATATATGGCAGATGGCTGGTTGATTAAGGAAAAGGGGAATAGAACTTTTTGTGGCATTGTAGTAACACCAGTGCTTATAATTGAATAGGGCGCTTTTCTGTAATCAGCAGGGAATTTAATATTAGTACCAAGGCCAAAGAACATTCCTTCACCGGGAAATATTTCCTGGTCAGGCTGTCGTGAAGTGTGGTTTGAACCAACATTTGCTCCATAGCCCAGGTTGCCTTTTCCCTCAGGCCATATTGCAGAGATCAATAATGAATGATGATGCGCGCCTGTTAATGGCCCTGTAAATGATGATGTTATTTCCGCTTCTCCAATTGACGAGCCTGGTCCAATAATGCTACTGCTAATAAGGCATTTTTTTTCACAGGTGGAATGTTCCATAATAACAGAATTGTGAATCAGGGCAGATGACAGGATCTCGCACCCCTCCTGTATGCATGAGTTTTTGATTTCAACTCCAAAGCCTATTATTGTATCAGCATCTCCCCTGTTAAGCATTGTTGTTCCTTCAATTAGTCCTGCTTCTGAAATAATGGTTCCTTTGTCAATGAAAGAGTCTGATATTGAAAGGGTGTTTTTGATAAGGCAATTTTTACCTATGAAGCCGGTTTTGAAAGAGCAGTCCTCGCTATAGGCTTTTATAAACCTTTTATATGTTTCATCACAGTTTTTAGAGCTGATTATTTCATTTAATATATTCAGAGTGATTTCGCAAAAATAATCAATAGAGCGCTCCCCTGTTTCAGGGCCTATGTTAATTGCTCCCCATGTTCCGGCAGAGAACTGTTTTGAAGCAGTTATGCTGTTTACATGAAAAAGAACAGTTGATTCTGAAATGATGTAATTGGATATTAGCCCGCAGGAGTCAGCAAGGACATTTGATTCTATTGCACTGTTGGAAATAGTGCTGTTGTAAATTCCAGTACATGGAAACAGGGTGTTTCCAGCACGTATAGGTTCTCCTGTAAATTTGCCTAATATACAGTTCCCGTAAAACCTGCTGTTTTTTATAAACTCAGGAGAAAAGGATTCATCAACAAGTATGTTTTGCCACTTGGGTGAAAAATTGTTTCCATTAATTAATTCTTTTATTTCATTATTTGTGAGATTCCTTGTTTTAGCAATTGAAATATTTTTATCTTTATTAATGCCTATGGCTTCCACTGTTTTTAGCAATAGAGAGTTTTCCAGTATCCGGGAAAGCTGTTCTTTTATATCTTTCTTTTCCATGGTTTTTATCCTTTGCTGCTCTATTGTGTTAAGGCTTTTTTATGCAGAATAGAAAGCACATTCAGTATGAATAAAAATAATGAGAAAGTAAAGAATAATTTATAATTAATCCGGATAGCCTTGAGTATGGTTTTTCCTTTTATGGGAGTAATATTTTTCATAAATTTCTACTGATATAAAAGCTGTTATGGGTATGGATATAAAAAGACCTATGCTTCCAATTGCTGATTTGACTATTTCACCTAATATAAGGTTGTGATTCATAACCATCCAGAAGGTCATTTCAGGTTGCAGGCGTATTGAAATAAAAAGTATAAGCCCAAGGGAGCTTCCCACATAGGCTAAAATAAGGGTGTTTACCATTGTGCCAAGAATATCTGTTCCAATATTCAGCACTGATTTATATGCCTGTTTTGCACCTATATTTGGATTAGCATTATATATTTCAGCTGTTGAAGATGCAATAGATATGCACACATCCATTATTGCTCCAAGTGCTGCAATAATCATGCCTGAAAGAACCAGACCTTTCATGTCTATCCTGATGTTTGATGCATAAAAAACAGTGAGCATTTCATTTGAAACTATACCGGCAAGGTGCATTACTGAACCAAAAATATAGGCAAGAGTTGAAGCAAAAAGTATTCCTAAAA
>JBBAGC010000309.1:0-3374 GCA_041655115.1 Spirochaetota bacterium
TGACTTTATGGTACAAATATATGGAAGAGAGATAGGTGAAACATCATTTCTTAAAAAGATGGATAGATATGTCCGTAAAGTTGATATGTTTGATCTGGTAATCGAGGCCAGGAACAAGGAATGGAATTATGGAGTTCAGAATTGCCTTTATCCAATATGTACAAGGTGTACTGATGGATGCAGAAGCGTAATATTTACCGGAAATCTTCCAATTGAAATGACGGTAATGGATGATGGTGAGATTTTACCTGTTTTCCGCAAAGGAAGATGTCCAAGATGTGGCAAATGTATAGTATGGTGTCCATCTGGCGTGATCCAAAAAGAAAAACAACCCTGGGAGATATAAAGTATTATGTTATTGGCATTTTATACAGCATCTGTTTTAATTCCTATAATTATCATGATATTCCTTGTGATAAGAATAGTAAGAAATCGTGCCACAGATGTGCTCCTTTGTCTTGAGTGTGAAAGATGTATGGGGGCGTGCCCTGTACTGTTGAAAAAAAATAATACTTTCCCTGGACCGGTTCATATAATGATAGAGGCTAAAACTCTGGTTGATCCGGATAAATTAGACAAAGACTTTTCACTATGCATAGATTGTGGGCTTTGTGTCAAAGCATGTCCCAGGGGTCTTTCGCCCCAGAAGGTGCTTGAGCAATTGAAAAAAAAATAATGAGGTATAGGTGATGAAAAAGGTATTAATTTTAATAGGCTTATTATCTCAATTTTTCCTGGTAGCATGTTTTGACAAGGAACTTGCTAATGTAGGCGGTATATCTATACAAAAATCAGAAGTTAATTACAGGATAAATAATCTTGATAAGAATCTTATGGATAGCTTCGGCAAAGATAAAATGAAAGAGATAGTGCTTAGCGGAATTATTGAAGAAACTCTTGTACTGCTTGATCTTGAGGGAAATGGGTATGATAAGGATGAGAGTCAAAAGATAAAATGGGAAGATAATATCAGAGGTTTAAGCGTACACTATTTTCTTTCTACATTTCTTCCGGAAAAATACCCTGTGTCTAAAAATGATTTAAAAGCTGAATATCAGAATAACAGAGCGTCGTTTAAAAAAGAGGAACGTGCAAAAATTTCCCACATACTTGTAAGAATAGGCAAGGATTTCCTGGATGAGCAATCTGCTTTGGAAAAAATTCATATGCTGTCAGGAAAAATAAAAAAGAACGGTTCCAACTTTAATGATATAGCTTACCAGTATTCAGATTGTCCTTCAGGAAAGGACGGAGGAGAGCTGGGATATATGGATAAAAGCGAAATGATTCCTCAATTCAAGGAAGTAGTATTTGATATGGAAACAGGAAGTGTGTGCAAGGAGCCTATAAGAACAAGTTATGGTTATCATCTTCTCAAGGTGGATGATAAAGAAGAGAATAAGTATATGGAAATTGAAGAAGTTAAAGAATATTTATCAAATATAATCAATATAAAGAATTTAAGGGATGAGTATAAACCGGAATTATATCCTGAAAAAATGATTGGAGCATCAAAAGATACTATCATAGGAAAAACAGTTAAATCTGAAATTAATTACAGCTATGCTGATATATTAAATGATATTCGTATTTTTATGGGTACAGAGGATATAGGGCAAATTAAAAAGGATGCTGATTTTTCCAGGCGTGTTATTGATGAAATGATACTTGCCCGAATAATGGAAGATAAACTGAAAGAGTTAGAGATGGACAAAAATAAAAATTATTCCGAATTTCTTGGCATTAAGAAAAAAGAATTTTTTATTAATAACTATATAAAAGATAATATTGGCTCAAAAATAACAGTTACAAACAGTGATATTCGCAAGGAAGTTCTTGATAATAGTGAAGCTTATAGAGAGAGATATGGTGATGCCTTTGTAAACGCTGTAAGGTTAAATAAACAAATAGACAGGGACGCAGCAGAGGATATTGAAAATAAACTAACAAATGAATTGTTTGAATTAAAATATAAAGCGTATATTGAGGAGCTTAAAGAGAAATACACAGTTGTAATAAATTAAACTTTAATATATGAATTTTGAATTTTCAGCCCTGTCTGGTAATAGGAACAGGGCTTTTTTTATTAATAAAATAACGCCTGTAAAAGAATTTTTTGGGAGTTTTTTGAAAATTATCATTATCAGGAATTCCTGAATTATTAAACAGGAAGTGAGGAATTAATTAATAGTATAAAAGAGGAGTATGTTTTTAGCTCTCCAGTTTTTTACTATTTAAGATAGGTGTGGATTTGAATATTCACACCTATCCTTGGGGAATAAAAACCAATAAAAAATATTAAGGAGGTTAAGAGTGAGCGAAAAGAAGAGAAAAAACATTTTAATCCTGATTTGGGCATTAGTAGCAGTATCAGTGCTCTGGTTTTTTATAGCAGCACTTAATATTTATGCCCTTTTCGTGATTTTTTTGTTAACTGCAGTAGCACTTTTATGGCAGGCCCTGTATCTGGACATTACAGAAAAGATGAGAAAAAGAGCTTTTATGACCATGAATATATTCTGGACCGTAATAGCGTTTCTAATGTTTTTCCCCTTTCCTGCTCCAGATCCCCCAGAGTACATTGTTGGTGAGGTTCACAGATTTAGCGAACCTAATCATGGCTGGGGAAGGATGTATTGGGGACAGTTAGGGCCTAATCTTGTGAATCACGGATATGTATATACTCATAAGGATTTTATTGAGCCAATGGCAAAAGCCAGAGGTGGCAGCAGGCCAAGCTTTACCACAACATACCCTCTTGCAAGGGCAACTTTTGGTATAAGTACTCTTACAGACAGTCTTAGAGCACCTAATACTGTTGGTGGTGAGCCTGTTAGTCCTATGAGATATCCCTGGACTTCATATGAAGGCACACATAGACCTGAAAAGATTGGCTGGAACCACGGTGATCTTTTACTTGGGAATGTGGCTGGAAAAGTTGGCTATGAAAAGGCAAAATATACTCCTGAAGAAAACGCCCTTATGGTTAAAGAAATTGCTCTTTGGCTTGGTTCAGAAGGGGTAGGAATATGCCGTATTGACCCAAGATGGTTTTATTCACACGATTTTCTCTCCGGAGGAACTCCCTTGCCTTTGGAAGATGTAAAGGAGCTGAAGTATTGCATTCAGGTTTTTACAGATCAGAACTGGCGCAGGGTATTAAATGATCCGGGTGAGTCCTGGTGGAGTGCTGCCAAGAGTGGTGCTGCATACAGTACAAGTGCATTTATTGCAGTCAGGCTTGCTCAGGTACTTCGTGACATGGGTTTTGAAGCAAGGGTAGGACATGGTGGCCTTAATTACGAAACCATAGAATCAGTTTTTTCAATCTATAATGGTATGGGAGAGCATGGCAGATTAAGTAATGCTGTTGT
>JBBAGC010000310.1:0-3371 GCA_041655115.1 Spirochaetota bacterium
CTCAGAGAGATTTTAAACATTATGAGAAATGCGTCAAAATAAATGGAACTTAAAAGATCCTGTGGAATCCTCCTTCATATAACAAGCCTCCCTGGTAAATACGGGGCAGGCACTCTTGGAGAAGAGGCATTCCAATTTATTGATACTATTGCAAATGCAGGCTTTACTTTCTGGCAGATCCTTCCAACAGGACCTGTGTCATCTTCAATGTGCTACTCGCCCTATTCGTCGGTTTCATGCTTTGCAGGCAATCCTCTGATGATTAATCCTGATGATTTAACCAATGAAGCCTGGTATAAAAACCGCAAAATTATTCTCCCAAAAAAAGATGAACACTTTATTGATTTCCCTGAATTTGAAAAAAATATGACTGAATTTCTCATGGAAGCATCTAATAATTTTTTTAATTTTGCCACGGCAGATGCTATTTCAAATTTCAACCTTTTTTGTAAAACCCATGGAGAAGAATGGTTAGATGATTATGCCCTATTCCAGACAATTTCTGAAAAATTAAACTCACACAACTGGCTTAGCTGGAACAGCAAGATTGCGCTAAGGGATGCGCAGATGCTGAAAAAAATTAAATCTGAAAATGAAGAACTTATTCGCTACCATATGTTTAACCAGTATCTCTTTTACAAACAGTGGAACAGCCTGAAAGAATACGCTAATGAAAAAGGAATAACCTTAATTGGCGACATGCCCATTTACATGTCCATAAACAGCGCAGATGCATGGGCAAACATGGATATTCTCCAGATTGACAAAGATAAACTTGAGCCTGAATTTGTTGCAGGCGTGCCTCCTGACTATTTTAGTGAAACAGGACAGCTCTGGGGAAACCCTCTTTATAAATGGACAAATAAAGACGAATCATTAAATGAAAACACATACCAGTGGTGGCTCAAAAGGATCCGCCACACAGAAACAATGACAGGTATTACAAGGATCGATCACTTTAGAGCATTTGAATCATACTGGACAGTTGACTATGGCGAAGATACTGCAATTGATGGACAATGGGTAAAAGGTCCGGGCATGGAGTTTTTCAACAGATTAAAAAAAGATATGGGTCATATACCTTTTATAGCAGAGGATCTTGGTATACTGACACCTGAGGTAACAGAGCTGCGTTTAGGCCTTAATCTGCCCGGAATGAAAATTTTACAATTTGCATTTGATATGAACAACAAAAATGAATACCTTCCCCACAATATTGATACTAAAAACTGCGTGCTTTACACAGGTACGCACGACAACAACACCTGCAATGGCTGGTTTTACGGAGATGAAATAAGTGAAGAGGAACGAAAATATATAATGAAATACCTGCACATGAAGGACTGGAGTGATTTTCACTGGAGGTTTATCCGTGAAGCCTATGCTTCAATTGCAAACCTGGTGATTATTCCGGCTCAGGATATTTTAGGATATGGCGCAGAATTTCGCATGAACAAGCCTGGCACAATTGAAAACAACTGGATATGGAAGCTTACAGATAATGCCATAACAGAAGACATTGTGCAGAAACTAAAATACATGGCTCACATATTCAGAAGAATTCCCGATTGCAGGGGGTCAGAGCATACACCTGGAATGGGGGGTCAGAGCCCTAATGCTAAATAAGACAGATTCAGGATGTTTAGAACTTGGGGTCAGAGCATAGATTACGGGGTCAGAGCCTCTAATAATCCTCAAGCGGTTCATCAGCCTTATTAAGATTTATATGGCAATAACCCCCGGGATTTTTAATAAGGTATTCCTGATGATACTCCTCAGCCTTATAGAAAACATTGAATTTTGAAATTTCAGTGACAATTTTTTTGTATTTGCCTGATTTTTCCAATTTTTCTATTTCATCATCAATTATATTCTTTTGATCATTACTGTTATAAAAAATCGCAGATCTATACTGAGTGCCCACATCATTTCCCTGCCTGTTTAAAGATGAAGGGTCATGGATTCTGAAAAAATGCCTTACCAGAATTTTAAAATCAACCAGTTCAGGATCAAAGTAAACCAGAACAGATTCAGCATGACCTGTTTTCCCTGAAATAGTCTCCTCATATGTGGGATATGGCATATTGCCACCTAAATAACCTGACATAACCTCTTTTACACCTTTAATTTTTGAAAAATACGCCTCCACTCCCCAAAAGCAGCCTGCTGAAAAAACTATAAAATTCCATCCATGCTTTGATGCATAAACTTCAGGGAAAAGATACATCAGCTCGCCATAACCTTCTTTTTCCATATCTTTTGCATGAATAAATTTAAGGGACGCAGAATTGATACAGTACCGCAAACCTGTAGATGGTGGTCCATCGTTGAAAACATGCCCCAAGTGAGAATCAGCGCTCCTACTCTTAACCTCTACCCGAACTATTCCCAGGCTTTCATCTTTAACATAATCTATTCCTTTTTTATTTACAGGTATAGTGAAACTAGGCCATCCTGTACCTGAATCGAATTTTTCTGTTGAGCTGAATAGAGGCTGCCCGGAAACCACATCCACATAAATACCAGGTTCCTTGTAATTCCAATATTCGTTTTGAAAAGAAGGCTCTGTCCCCTTTTCACGTACAACTCTATACTGCTCAGGGCTAAGCCTTGCTTTAAGTTCCTCATCAGAATAGGTTTCTTTCTTTATGCTATCATTTTTGTTTATATTATTTACATGGAATTTCATTATTTTCTCCTTAAAATCAGCATTTTTACAAGATATTAAAAATGCCAAGATTACTATAATTATTAGCTGATAATATTTCATAATTTACCTGATACATTTTATTGTTCAGGGATAATGCTCTGACCCCATATTCAAAAAATTGTTACGCTTTTAAATAAACTCATGTGGGGGTCAGAGCATTCACAACACGACATAGCACGACATAGGGTCAGAGCATCAATCTTCCCTGCCTATTCCAATCTAAAAAAATAATAATAAAACAAAAAAATTCAAAAAAAATCCCATCAATTTCGTATATATAATAAATCTTTATTAATAAAGGAATTATTATGGCCAGAAAATTAAGAAATATCGCCCAAGGCAAAACACATCACTGCTTTACCCGCTGTCATGGGAAAAAAGATCTGCTTAAAAGCAGTTATTGTAAAAGATACTTTGTTGAAGCTATTAAAATGTGCCAGGAAAAGTATGAATTTAACCTTATTGCTGCTGAACCAGTAGGAAATCATATTCATCTTATTATTCAAACTATAGATGATCATGAATCAGTATCTCAAATAATGCAATATATCAAAGCCCGCATAGCAGAAAAATATAATAAATCAACAGGGTCTACTGGTCCTTTTTGGAATGAAAGATTTGGCTCAACAGTTATTGAAGAATCAGACAATCCGGAGCAATA
>JBBAGC010000311.1:0-3370 GCA_041655115.1 Spirochaetota bacterium
AGTGTTTAAATTTTTGGCTTAGGTTTTGAACTCTTTCCTCGATACACTTACTATGCTGGTACCTGGTAACTGTTGATTCGCTGTACTTCGAGTGACTCCTGATCCGGGAGATTCAGGGGGGGGAAGATTCACGGAGCTGTATTGGGAAAAGGGCGAAAGCCTGGAGAGAAGTTTCTTGTGAACCAGTAATTACCTTATATACCTTAAAACTTCGGAACACTCCTGTGCAGAAATTAAGGCCTCAATAGCATTTTTAAGCTTTTCCAGGTCTTTACAGCTTTCAATTGCTTTTATATTGTCAGAGGGTAACATCATCACCAAAACGCTTGCTTAAAAGACGAATAAGGGTTTCACGGCGATCAATCAGTTTTCCCTTTTTAATTCCCTTTTCTATACCTTGCTCCATTCCCTTTTCGATTCCCTTTTTAATACCTTTCTCAATACCTTCGAGAATACCATCCTCTCTTAATTTCATTGCTGTTGTCATAACTACATCACCTCCTCTATGAGAAATACGGCTTAATATATCATTTAATTTTTCAGGTGTAATTTCTGTTAATTTCATTATATATGCTATAAATGAAATTATTCTATCCTCTTCCTCTTCATTGTCAATATATTCTTTTAACTCCTTAAATATATCAAATAATTTGCCCAGGAGCAACTCTTCATTGTGAATATATTTAAAAATCAGGGCAAGTGCACGGTTAAACTCTCTTTTAAACAGCTCATTTTGGATTGTTTTATCATCATATACGGTAATATCTGCCAGAATATACCTGAATCCGGGAATCTCATACAGTAAGTTCTATTTATTCAGTGGGGTTCTGATTCCACAAATAACCATGCTCTGACCCCCTGGTATCGTGTCATTCCGGCCGCAGTGCCGGAATCTCATTCAAGTGATGCTCTGACCCCAAGTTCATAGGGTCAGAGCACCATTCTTATTAAACCTTACCCAATAATCTGGACAATAAAATCGCCAAACCCCCGGCAGAATGAAATTTTTTCTCCAGAAAAAAAATAAAAATTGTTTACCTTATATAAAACATGTATGTATTTTAAATACAAGCTGATAAGAATGAAGGATAAAGGGGGTTGCTGCTAACCAAAAAAATTTTATCAATACTCTATTATTCTATTGCTATAATTTTAACAAAGCAGGATGTGAACTTAATATTTCTACATCTGATTTAATAAAATCTGTATCATTTGTTAAAAGTATATAATTATTTTCTTTGCATATTACCTCAATGCCTTTATCAGCAAAATCCAGCGCATCAACTTTTAAAAAACCTGTTATATCTGATTTTGAAAATGCTTTACCGGCAACATCAAAGCTGTGCAAAATGTTTTTATCAATTACATAGAAAATATCCTTTAAAGCTTCCTGACCTTCTATTCCATCTCTAAACTTTTTATACCGCAGTTCTTTACCAGTTATACTATTTTCCTGAAGATATTTATTATATTCTGTTTTAACTGCACGATTAACAACTTCGGAAATTACTAAAAAATCTACAACCATTTTGATCTTTTTATAATAAAGTTGTTTAAAGATTGAGGAATATTGTCTTTCCCATTCTGAACCTGTGGGCCAAAAAATATACAGAAGAACATTCGCATCAAAAAAAACAGATCTTTGAGACAAATTAGGAATATCCATACTACTGTATCTTCTTGTCATTTCTATTCCCCCAGAATTTCATCAATAGAATTTTGCATACGTTCAGGATTTTTATAATATAATTTTGCTGTACTATTTACCCTTTTAAGCAAAGCCATATCTTCTGGTGAAAGATATTCAACTGAGAGATTGCTTTTTATTATATCTTCTTTAAAATCACGATATACCTGCCCAATTGCAGTATTCAAAAAAGCTGAAGTAAGCATCTCCACATTCTGAAATGAAATCTTTATTTTCTGATCTTCATTCAAAGCTTTTTTAAGCAAAGAATAAACTTTCTCCCCATCTTCAGCATCAACACAAAATGGATTACCAACTATATTAAAAACACTGATTGTTATTTCCCGCATAAAATCACACTCCTTTTAAAATAGATCACCTGAATATATCTCACTTTTAAGAATATATAAATTGATTCAGCTATTTTTTTTGTAAGAGCCAATGACATACTGGGCATTTCTAAACGTCCAATTAATTCTTCCTTAACATATTCATTAAAAAACCTACTGCCTGCCGGATTCAGTTTTAAAAATTTTATAGTAGTATTATTGCTATCATATACACTTGAATAGCCATAGTGTGAAAGAAAATTATTCTTCTGTAGTATTATTTTGATCTTGTCGGGAATATTATTGAATTTTATATTATTAAAATCATCAATTAATCTATCGAGTACAGCACCTAAAGCTGAACTCATATTTGCACTAAACCATTTCTAAAAAGATAATTCAATATCTGTCAAAAAGTTATTTTTATTATCATTATGCAAATTAATAATCTGCTGATAACTATTAAAAGAAGTATCAATATTATTGAGTGCAATTAAACTCATATTTTTCTCCTCATAATAATCAAAATCAGTTCTTTCTAAAATGAGTCTCTAAACCCCCAAATCTCCCAAGTTAAAGGGGCTTTACCTGATAAAGGATTTTTCTCTTTAAGGAGCCTCTATTCTACTTGAATATAAATTCTCTGCAATAAAAAAACATAAAAAAATATGGGGTCAGAGCACCTGTTTTAACGGCAAAAAATCAATGATACAATTTGAATCTTATCTACGAAAAAATTAAATCATGCTTTTAAAAAAAATTAACTGGTGTAACTTTCTTTTTTACAATTAAACTAACTATAATATTCCGGTAATTTAAAGCATTATTAATTTATTTGCCTTGCATATTAAATAAATACATGGAATGTAGCTTTCATTATACTTGACTAAAATACTGCACTAAACACTTAGTATGTCAAGGGAGTTACCCTGAAAAATTACTAAATAATAGCTCTTGAAAAAAAAATTTAAAAAAATATAACACGAAAAAGAGGTAAAAAATGTTAAAGCGTGTAGGACTATTTCTATTAACAAACCTTCTTGTTATTGTAACAGTTGGAATTATAATGAATATTATTATGCCAATGCTGGGAATACATGTCCAGGGATGGTTTGGTCTTGCTCTGTTCTGCGGTATTTTTGGAATGACCGGAGCATTTATTTCACTATCTTTAAGCAGATGGATGGCCAAAAGGGCTTACAAACTCCGCATGATTGGCCCTAATGAGCAAAATTATGAACTTCGCGAAATACACGTAATGGTTGCAAATCTCTCAAGACGAGCAGGACTCCCCCAGGTTCCGGAAGTGGGGATATACGAAGCAGCTGATCCCAATGCCTTTGCTACAGGTCCT
>JBBAGC010000312.1:0-3359 GCA_041655115.1 Spirochaetota bacterium
GCGTGTTGAAGCCTTGAATCATTTGATTGCACAACAGCATTAGGTTTAGCCTCTCTGTTGTAGGCAAGTCTTACAATGCCCGGTTTTATTTCTGATGCCATTTGCAGTCTTGAATCATCGGACTGAACAGCAAGCCCTGGAAATGATTCTCCATGATTTGCAAAACGAACAATACCTTTAAAAACATTAGAAGCGTCTCTAAGCCTGCTGTCAGATGCCTGTACAACAGCTCCTGGAAGGCTTTCCCCGTCTCTGGCAAGGGTAACCATTCCTGCATTAAACACAGATGCGTGTGGTGTAATATCGCCTATATTATGTGTGTGTCCATTATTTACTACAGCGGAAAAAATAGCCATTTTCGCAATGCGCACACCGAACTTTCTGTTTAAATACTGTTTACCAGCAGCTTCAAGTCTTATATAGCGGGCTGAAACAATTCCTGTGTTCCAGAAATATTTTTTATTGTTTTCAGCATCAAAGCCTTTTTCATAAAAAAGTGTAATCCACACTTCATTGTCTATTGATGCTTTAACATGAAAATTTTCAGGGAATCCTTCACCTGCTGAAGCTAAAAGTATTCTGTTAATACTTGATACCTTTCCCAGGTCTATATTTATAAATTCGTTAAAGCTGTTTCCTTTTAATTCCGATTCCCAGAACAGCCTGTTATCGTTTGAAAAAATATTTTTTACATCATTTCCTGTGCTCCATGAACTGGCTGTAATATCCAGTGCTCCGCTAATCCCGGATTCCAGAAGACCTATTTCAGAAAAATACTGGGATCCTGACACTGCTGGTTCAACAATAAGGAGTTTTAAATATTTAAAAACAGTCAGAGGTATGGGAATTTCATAGCTGTTAATATCAAGGGAAGTGTTGCTTTCCGAGTAGAGAAGAGCCCATTCTTCACAATCAAGACTTCCTTCAATTCTAAAGCTGCTGGGAAAAACCGATGCTCCTCTTTGAGAAGCGGTTAATCTGATTAGATTAACAGGAACAGGGTCTTCGTAATTTATAATAACAAATTCTTTAATAGGCACGCTGCGTTTTTTTGTACACCAGTAGCCTGGAGCTTCAAGGATATTGTCTGCTTTGCAGAAATCATCATCACTGCTTGAGCTTATGTGAATTTTTCCTTTATGAAATCTTGTATTGGTTATATTAATATATTCCATTTTTACTCCATTTTAAGCATAGCTATTAGTAAGTATAAAAATAATATGAAAGACTCAAATAATTAAAGCACAAGGCAAAACCTGTCAAATAATTAAAAACTTTTTCTTTGGCACTGAATTTCATACAGGTGAAATAATATTTTAAACTGTCAACCTGGATGAATAAAATAGGTTTTATAGTAACTGAAAAAAAGAATCAAGGAAAAGCCTATTCTCATAAATGCTTCAAAACAGATGAGCTTATATAAGCTCATCTGTTTAATTTCTATTTCAGCTTCATAAAAAGAATTTTTTAATTTGTCAGGATAAATAATAACAAAAGGGCCTGTTAATACAATAAAAAGTCCTATGTAAAAAAGAATTCCTGAAAGTTCTCCTTTATATAAAGTGAGTGGAAATCCAATACAAATAAGCAAAAAACCATATATGAAAAAATACCTGCTGCTTATTAATTTTTTCCATAATTTATATATTTTGGGAGGAAATAATAGCTCGACCAGACCTAATGTTCCCTGGATTGATGCAAGTATCAAGATAAAGTATTTATAAAATAAATTTTCCAAGCCAGCCTGTAACCTTTTCTTTAATTAAATTTAAATGGCGCTCTTCAGTTAAATTGTGGTCTCCATCTTCAATAAGAATAGAATCCACAGGGGATTTTAAAAGTTTTTTAATTTCTTCAAAATCATTTATACTAACTACAGAATCAAGTTTCCCATGAATAATGCAAACAGGACATTTTATTTTAACAACAGCAGATATAAGGTCAAGGTTTCTTAATTCTGATATAAATTTTCCTTTAACAGGAACACCGGAAATGTCAATTATATCTTCATCCTGAATTGAGCTAAAATTTCCTTCTGGAATCAGGCTGTTTAAATTTAATGGAGTAGCAATGAGGATTAGGGATTTAACAGAAACAGGGTTATTGGCTGCTGCAAGAATTGAAACCACACCTCCCATGCTTGAGCCCATCAGGTGTATCTGCTCTACTCCTCTTGATTTAAATATTTGAACAGCATTTTGCAGATCATCAACTTCCTGTGTAATAGAAATGTCAGATATATTTCCTGAGGATTCCCCTGAATATGTAAAATCAAAAGTCATAAGGCTATACCCTGAATTAACAATATCCTCTGCCATTCTGGTGATTTTATAGCCGTCCTTGCTTGAAAAAAGGCCATGGCTGAATATTACTCCATTTTTATTATATTTATCTTTGAGGTATATTCGTGCTGCAAGTTTATGCCCAATTGAATTGGGGAATGTAAAGTTTTCTATTTCCATTATTTGCCTTGTTTTGTAAGTTTTATCAGAGGTTCAAAGTATCCATCTGAACTGTTGTCATCTATTAAAATGCGAACAGGCTTTAGTTCCAGTACAGGTTTTCCTGTTTTTTCAAAAATTTTTGCATGAAAAAGGAAATAGGAGGATTTTACCTGGGTAAAACCCCTAGTGGGATTTATTTTGTTAACTCCTTCTTCTTTTTTCATTTCTGAAATATTTATTCTTAATATATTATCCTTTTCAATAGTGTAAACGCCTTTAAAAAGAATTGAATTGCAGTTGAGGTATAGAATTATAATAGCTCTGTAATTTTTGCCAAGTCTAAAGGAATAACCATAATTATTACCATATTTTAAATCCCAGTTTCCTTTTATTGTGTCAAAATTTAAAGGTATAATGTCTGAGGTTATAACCTCTTCAGATTTATCATTATCAGAAATATCTTTTTCAATTGTTATTTGTTCAGGATCATTGCTGTTACAACCAAGACAAAAAATTATAAAGCATGAATAAATCAGCAAAATAATATTTTTTTTATTAAGCATATATTTTCACCTGGTAACATTTTGGTTTATAAATTTACATAATTAAATATAGGTGTCAATTATCATTTAATCTAATTGACAAATAGATACCAGGTCTTTTAAATATAAAAGATCTCCATGCAGGGGACGATTTGGTTTCGACTGCATTGATGGGGCACTGGTTGCATGTCGAGTTTGCTGTTATCTCGTAAAAATGGCAGCAAAAATATAAACGCAGAAAATAATTTTGCTTTAGCAGCGTAATTGCTGCTATGTCTCTGTTTCATCCTCTCCTCTGGGGGTTTCAGAGGCATCAAATTACAGAGGATAGCCGGATTCAGTGACTTCGGGATGAAGGCGAAACCTAAGAAGT
>JBBAGC010000313.1:0-3359 GCA_041655115.1 Spirochaetota bacterium
CCCTGCCACTTGATTAATGTTGATTTAAGGAAATGGAAAATGCCCTTAGGTGGCAGGCTAAAGCCGGAATGGGTGGCAGGTTTCACCGGAATACGCAATCAGGGATTTATGAGTTTTACTTAAAGCTGCATGTCCCTGAATATACCATAAAAAAATATGCGTATCCAGAAGATAATTCACATAAATCCCCAATTTTTTAAAATATCATCACTTAATTGTGCATTGAAATCATCTGATATCTCGAATTCACCTTTGCATAAAGCATATGGTCTTTGTTTTTTTATCTTTTTAGCAGCTCTATCTTTTGAAAGAAGGTATTCTATATAGTTTTCAGCTTCTTTTTGTATTTCAAGCGGTAACGTTTTGATAATGTTCTTTTTATTTTTGATCTGCATATTAACCTCTATGAATAAAGAAAATATATTATTTACTACTATTATAAAATTAGTGACTTTGAACCCTAAGTCAAACAAAAATATTCTTTCGGCGAAGCCGGGAAGGGGTTAAAATGCTTTAACCCTTGTATTGCTGAATATCATTTAAAAATTTCAGTTTTTTTATATCTTTTAAGGGAAGTCCGGTAAGTTGAGCTACTTTTTCAACAGGCATTTTTTCCTTTAACATGGCATCAGCAGTTTCAAATTTGCCTTTAAGTATTCCCTCCTGTTCTCCTTCCTGGCGGCCTTCCTCTAGTCCTTCCCAGCGTCCTTCTTGATACCCTTCTTGACGCCCTTTCTGAATCCCTTCCTCCAACCCTTTTTCAAATCCACGTCTTTTTAATTCCTGAGATAGTGTAAGCATCATATCCCTCCTGTTTTCACTTGACTCCATGAT
Source organism: Spirochaetota bacterium (assembly GCA_041655115.1). Taxonomy (GTDB): domain Bacteria; phylum Spirochaetota; class UBA4802; order UBA4802; family UBA5550; genus JBBAGC01. The sequence continues at coordinate 835 of JBBAGC010000313.1, forward strand.
TTTTATTATCTTTTCTCTTTCATCTGCTTTGATTTCAAGAAAAAAGTCTATGGCGTCCATATTTTTGATAACTGTTCGTATGTCCTCTTCAATTTCCTTATAATTTGTAAAAAGCTCTACTGTAAGTAAAATCTTTTTCTCTACATCTCTTTTCATAGCTGAACGAAGCACTGCAATAAACCTGCTTTTTGTATTGCTATAAGTTTGTGCTTCGTGATTCTTCATTCTTATCAGTTTGTATTTAAAATACATATATGTTTCATCAAGGCAAACAATTTTTATCTCTTTTTCTGGTTCTTTTAACCATTTTTCAGACTTGTCTGTAAAGAGAGCTACTGGAAATATATCTGTTTTTGGGAACCTTTTTGACAGATCTATTAAATAATGAGCAAACCTGTGTATGTCAAATTTAGCCTTATCTGACCAGTGTTCTACAAGTAAAAGTATTACCTTTTCTCCTTTCTCAAAAGTAAAGGTTATAGCCATATCATTTTGCATATTTGAATCAAAGTGTGAGTTTTTCTTTATCTCCTGTATGTTAAAATTAATTTTTACTGGGTAACCGTATTTTTTTATGTCATCTCGATACACCGGCTGCGTCAGTGTTAGATAATCGGTAATAATGGGTGCTTTGATCCCACTGTAAATGGCAAGTACAATTTCCACCCACAAGACCTCATCACCCTAACCTTTGTTCGCAGTGGGTTGCACACAGGATGTGTGCGTTTCGACGCGCGACACAATGTCGCAATAAGCATCAAATGGAGAGGAAACTGTATTACTGGATTTTCTGTAAGTATTGGATTATTTAGTTTTATAGTTATCTTAATTTTCAATATTATACTAAAATTTTTATGTAAAAATTCCCTCTTCTCCTTGAGGGGAAGAGGGTCAGGGTGATGGGGTCTGGGCGAAGGCGGGGTGAGTGAACTTTACTCACTCTGGCATACACAGAGCTGAAAATAATTGAATAATACATTTATATTTTTTTATATTTTTTTATTGCAGAGAATTTATATTCAAATAGAATAGAGGCTCCTTAAAGAACTGATTTTGATTATTATGAGGAGAAAAATATGACATCTATAAACATTCCTGAGAGAAAGGATGTTAAAGAGGAGCACAAGTGGGATCTGTCCCCCTTGTTTAAAAATGAAGATGAATGGAACACCCTGTTTGAAAATGTTGAAGGGAATATAGGCGGATATAACAGGTTTTATGGCTTAATGGGCGACTCTCTGGAAAAATTCAGGGGAACCCTGGAGTTTGATCTTGCATTATCAAGGGAGCTTGAAAGACTTTATACATACGCCCATCTTAAGAGCGATGAAGACAAGTCCAATCAGCTTTACCAGGCAATGTATCAAAGAGTGGTTAATCTTTACACAAGGGTTTCTGAAGCATCCAGTTTTATTACACCTGAAATTCAGCAGCTCAATGAAGATCTGGTAAGGGGCTTTATGGCAGATGATTCCATGAAGGACTACAGGTTTTATCTTGAAAAAATATTAAGGTACAAACCTCACACAAGAACACATGAAATTGAGCAGATACTTGCCATGTCCGGCGAAATAGGCCATGCCCCTTCTCAGATATTTAGCCAGCTTGATAATGCTGATATGAAATTTGGAAAGATTAAGGATCATGAAGGAAGGGATGTTGAGCTGAGTCATGGAAATTTTAGCACCTTCCTTATAAGCCCTGACAGGGAAGTGCGTAAAAAAGCTTTTCATCAATACTATGAAGCCTATGAGGCTATGAAAAATACAATTGCTGAAACGCTTTCTCATTCAAATAAAAAAGATTTCTTTTATTCCAGGGTCAGGAATTTTAATTCAAGCAGAGAGGCTGCCCTTTTTTCAGATAATATGCCTATCTCTGTTTATGATAATTTAATAGAAACAGTCAGGAACAACACAGCCCCTCTTTTTAAATACCTGGCTTTTAGAAAAAAGGCCTTGGGACTTGATGATCTTCATTTTTACGATACCTATGTTTCAATTGTGAAAGATGTTAATTTCAGCATGTTCTATGAGGATGCTGTTGGAACCTGTGTTAAAGCCCTTGCTCCCTTAGGGGATGAATACCTTGATATAATGAAAAAGGGTCTTCTTGGGGGCTGGGTTGACAGGTATGAAAACAGGGGCAAAAGGAGCGGTGCCTATTCTTCCGGCTGTTATGATTCACCTCCATATATTCTTATGAATTATGAAGAGAAAAATATAAACAGCCTTTATACACTTATGCATGAAGCTGGTCATTCAATGCATTCCTATTTATCAAAGAAAAATCAGCCCTATATAATGAGCGATTATACAATTTTTGTAGCTGAGGTAGCCTCAACTTTTAATGAAACACTTTTGAGCAAATACCTTCTTGATTTTTACAAAGACAATTCTCGAATGAAAGCCTATATCCTTAATAGAGAAATAGATAATATACGGGCAACAATGTACAGGCAAACAATGTTTGCAGAGTTTGAAAAAATAACCCATGAGCTTGTGGAGCGCAATAATCCCCTTACT
>JBBAGC010000314.1:0-3358 GCA_041655115.1 Spirochaetota bacterium
AATGTCTTGTGCTATGGTTTTCAGATCTGCGATAAAATCAGTTTCTTGAATTGGCATATTCCATTTAACGGCTTTCATTTCTTGAACAGGAAAGGAGCTGATGATTTCAAACAGTACTATAGGATCAACACCTGCCTCTTTTGTTTTTGCCTCAAGGACAATCTCACGCCACGGAAACGCCCTGGATTTGGCAATGATCCAGATGTCTGCAAAATCTTTTGCCTCGTAACGGAAGATGGCGGAGAGTTTATTTGACAAAATATTTCTCCAACTGTCGACGGTGCCAATTGCTTTGTTATATTCCAATTCCCCGAAATGTGCGGCTACATCGTTTATCAAATCAAGCTTTAGCTCCGCAGATTTATCCTCTTTTACCAGAAACAATTGTGTGAAACGCTCTTCTTTCCGTAGGCGACGGTAGTCTATAGAGTAGCCATAGGATGTTTGATTGTCTTCCAGGGCGGTCAATATGTGCGATACATGGTGGCTGTAATTTTGTACTCTGTTGACGAAAAAATCCAGGTCGTCGGAGAAGCGATGGCTAAAATAATGTCTGCTCAGTGCGGTACCACCTGTTAGATAAAAGGGTGTGTTTAATCTCTTCACGATACTCAGGATCCCATCCTGAAAGGGATACAGGATGTCCCGACAAAAACTGGCTGACTCTTTCATAGCGCCTCCTGAGTGTTTTAAACCGGATTTTTGCTATAATTTCCCGTGAAAGGTTTTGCCTGAGGTATTCCAGACCAAGCAGATCGATAAGTTCATACCATGATAATCTTTCAAGCATTCTGACAAGCAGGCGCTCAAAAGTAAAAGGACCGGCTTTCAATCTTTGGCCGGTGAGTACGTCAAACAGTTCATCCGGGTCCGTTTTATAGTCCCAGATAATGCCGGTCAAAGCGGCAGTTATCGATTTTTTATCAAGTTGTCTATTGTCCATAAATCTTTGTGATGAATATTTCCGGGGAGGATTTTGATTCTTTCAAAATTCCACTTCTTAAAATCTCTTCTAAATCTCGCTTTGGAAAAGGGAGACTTTGTTGCCTTTTCCATTAAATCATCTCTCTTCTGATTATCCTCGCATTGATTTCGCCAAATCCTCGTAGATCATGTTAAAGGCGGGCAGTTCGTCCACCTGCTTCAGGGTGATGCTCAGGGCCTCCGCAATGGGGGCGGCCAGTACCGCGGCATTTTCGTGGCTGACCAGGAAGCTCCGCGGCCACTGTGGGGCCTCTTCCAGACAGGAAATGAGAGTTTCACGAAATTCCTTAAGGTGTTCTTCCGGCGCCTTCAATCCCATGGAAAGCACAAAACCGCTTTGAACATCGACAAGGGTCAGCATACGCGCCATATAGGGGCGTTCGTCACGACGCTCCTGAATACAGGTCGGGGCGTAGGCGTATCCGATCTCCCAATCGCCTGATTTCTTTTTAGGGCTGCGGCGAAGCCGGGCAATGCCGATCTCGTTTATGGGTATATCCTCCGGCGCTTTTTGTTTGAGCGGTGCCGGGGCCAGCATTTTGTCGAGCCATTTAGCTTCCCCACCGGACGATGCCTCCAAAACCCGCACGAAGTGGCGCTCCGTGTCCGGCTCGGTCAGAAGTTGTCGGTTTTCGGCGTATCGGGGAAGAACATCAATTGCCTGTTCGAGGCAGGTGGCCAAAGTGCCCGCCTGAACTGCCGACAGATGCCACGGAAAGAAACCCGGCATGTGGTGGCGGAAAAGAGGCCAGGCATTGCGGCCGCGGTATTTAAGCCCGAGGTCGCGAATGACCGCCAGATCCCGGGGGGCAAGATAGGTGCGATCGTTGAAAGACGCTTCCAGACATAGCTGGTATTCTGAAATCATTGGTCCTGTGGTGACTTCACCGGACAAAACTTTCAGATACCCCTCCAGCCCTTCTGTTCCTTCATAGGCAATCAGAGCGAACACTTCTTGCATAGCTCCAAGAACACAGCAGTAGTGGATTTTGCCAGTCTCCGGGCATTGCACACCGAAAATCCGGTCATCGTCCATCCACTTCCAGGGGGCAAGCTTGTAAAAGGCATTAGCCGCATGGTAGAGCCGCTGCCACTGCGCCCGTGTGGGCGGGTTTTGTGCGTGCGGGTCTGCACGATGCTCTACAGTTTCCGGTGTGTCACCAACAGGCGGAGCCGGGTTCTCTTTTGTTTTATCTTTGTCATTTGTGATTTCTTCCATCGTAGGCAGAAAAAGTTGTTTTATTTTCATAAGAGCCCTTTGTTGGTTGATGGGGGTTAGATTATGGTTGATGGTTGATGGCGCGAGACCTTTGTACAACTCCCCCCTTATCCCTTTCTCTCACGTCCACATAGGCCGAGAGCTTTAATAACTGCCATTTTTGTCATTTCGACCGAAGGGAACCGGAGGGAGAAATCTTTCAAAAAGAAACGACAGGACAATGGAAAAGAAAGATTTCTCGTCGCGATGCTCCTCGAAATGACGGATCTTGGGGAGTAGTCCGTCTGCAGAGGGAAAAACAGAGAAACGGGAACTCCCAATGAGTCATTCGGGGTGCAATATGGGTCAGTCATAGCAGTAAAAAGGGTTTCGGACCGAAAACTCCGGCCGGAAGTAAACTCCGGAATCCTGAAAAAAGTGCCCCGAAAGGGGACAGCAGGGGAATAGGCGATTATTCAAACGTCTTTTACTCATATAGCTTGTTGCTGCTGTTCAAGACTGGCCTCATCCAGCAGCAAAACATTCTTGCTGGAGCAATCATTCTGATTGCTTCTGAATATTTCGGTTCAAGCGGCAAGAGTAAATCAGCGATAGATTGAACCAGCTAAATATTTACTTCAACCATGCAATGCGATAACCGGGACAGACATAATTTCATCCGGCACAACAGCACATTCATTTCTCATGATTTCGCCAATATTTTCAGCCCATTTGCCGGGAATGTACTGCTCACCGCATTGACGGCACTGATAGAGCGGAACACCCTTGAAAATGATCAAAGACCCGTCCTTTTTGGTCATTCTCACGCTTCCCTGCGTTTCAAGCATTTCACCTTTGCATTCAAAGCATCTCATTGGTTATGCCTCCTTTCGACGCAGCCCTCCCATTCCTCGGGATCTGGCTCATAAACGGTTATAATCCATAGCGTATCATAACCCATTCCACAAACGACATGTATATTTTCCCCGGCATCGTTCGTGCCATACACCAGACAACTTTCTCCCCGGGAATCACTTGGATAATGCTCAATAATCCCAGATTTTCCATTAGCCAATTTGTCGGTTTACGTTGCTCCACGTGGCAAGCCTGAGGCATTGGTCCACAATCCGCAAAACCAGGCTCGTTTCCTTCGCGGAACAGACAACAGCAGATGAT
>JBBAGC010000315.1:0-3332 GCA_041655115.1 Spirochaetota bacterium
CCTGGTTTTCGGGCATTATAAAAGTAATTTAGCACAATATATTTATTTGCATGCAGTTTAATTTATGATATAATATTAATGAAACAGTAATAAAAAGGAGAATGGCAAAAATGAGTAAAAAACAATTTCAAACGGAAGTTAATCAGCTTCTGCATCTCATTATTCATTCACTCTATTCTCATCAAGAGATTTTTTTAAGAGAATTAATATCAAATGCTTCTGATGCACTTGATAAGCTCAAGTTTTTGAACCTTACTGATGAGAATTACAAGAGTATAGATTTTGATCCGCGAGTTGATATTAGCTTTAATGAGGATGAAAAAACTATTACAATAAGTGATACCGGAATAGGGATGAATGAAGAGGATCTGGATTCCAATATTGGCACAATAGCCAGTTCAGGAACAAGAAATTTTATCAAGAATCTTACCGGAGATGCAAAAAAGGACTCCAGCCTTATTGGACAATTTGGAGTGGGTTTTTACTCCTCTTTTATGGTCTCGGATAAAGTTGAGGTTTTAACCAGAAAGGCAGGAGAGGATATTGCATACATATGGACAAGTGATGGCAAGGGAGAGTACGAGGTACAAAAGAGTGAGAGGGAAAGTCATGGTACTACAGTAAAGCTGTTCCTTAACAAAGATGGTGAGCAGTTTGCAAGCAGATGGTCTATTGAGGGTATAGTTAAAAAATATTCCAACCATGTTCCCTTTCCCATATATTTGCATTATACTGATTCTAGGTTTGAAGGGGAAGGAGAGGATCAAAAAGAGATAAAAGAAGATAAGGTTGAACAGGTTAACTCGGCCTCTGCTCTATGGAAAAGAAACAAGAGTGAGCTTAAGGAAGAGGATTATTTTGAGTTTTATAAGCAGATTGCTCATGAGATGGAAGATCCCCTTTTATATATGCATACAAATGCAGAGGGCATACTGGATTATTCAACCCTGTTTTATATTCCCTCAAAAGCCCCTTTTGATCTTTTCAGGGCTGATTACCAGGCAGGTGTTAAGCTTTATGTAAAAAGGGTTTTTATTACTGATGATGAAAAGGAGCTTATGCCTACCTATTTGAGGTTTGTAAGGGGTGTTATTGATTCGGAAGATTTACCCCTTAATGTGAGCAGGGAGATTCTTCAACACAACAGGGTAATGGCAAAAATAAAATCCTCTTCTGTTAAGAAAATTTTAACTGAACTTGAAAGCCTTAAAAACAAGGACAGAGAAAAGTATAATACTTTCTGGAAGGAATTTGGTATTCCCATGAAAGAGGGGCTTTACCAGGATTTTGAGAACAGGGAAAAGCTGCTTGATCTGGCTATGTATAAATCAACAAAATCAGAATCATTTACTACCTTTGCTGAATATGTAGAGCGTATGGAGCCTGATCAGAATGCGATCTATTATATAACAGGAGAAAAGGAGAATGTTCTTCGAAATTCACCTCTTCTTGAAATGTATAAAAGTAGAGATGTTGAGGTGCTAATCCTTGATAATGAAATTGATGAAATAGTAATATCCACTGTTCCCAAATATAAGGATTTTGACCTGAAATCAGTAAACAGAAGCGATGCTGCCAATGATTTAAAAAGCGACGATGACAGGGACAGGGAAAAGAAAATTGAGCCTCTTGTTAAAAAAATAAAAGAGAAGCTTGGCGATAAGGTAAAAGACGTAAAGGCAAGCACAAGGCTTAGTGATTCGCCTTCATGTATTGTTGCTGATGAAAATGATCCCACTGTTCAAATGCAGAGTATTTTAAAAGCAATGGGCCAGGGGGATTTGCCTGACTTTAAGCCTATTCTGGAGATAAATCCTGATCATGAAATAATCAGGAAGCTGGAAAGCAGTGAGGATGAGTCTTTAATTGAAGATGTAAGCTTTCTTCTTCTGGAGCAGGCCATGATAGTTGAGGGAGTGGAAATAAAAGATCCTAACCAGTTTGTAGCAAGAATGAACAGGGTCATTAATAAAGTAGTCTAATTATTATTCCCGGCTGGCAATTTATGCCAAGCTGGGATAATTTATATTTAGCAGAGGAGCCTTTTATGGCCGATAGTTTTATTGATATAATCAGGAACAAAAAAGCCCGTTTTGAATATGAAATTCATGATACCTATGAGGCAGGTGTGGTGCTTCGTGGTACTGAGGTTAAATCAATACGCCTTAGAAAAGTGAACATACAGGAGTCCTATGCCAGGATTAAGGATGGTGAAGTTTTTATTGTGGGCATGAATATTTCTCCCTATGAAATGGGAAACAGGTTTAACCATGAAGCCCTTAGGGAAAGAAAACTTCTTCTTCATAAATCTGAAATAAGAAAGCTTATAGGCAAGCTTAATGAAAAAGGCTATACTCTTGTGCCTTTGAGATTATACATTAAAAATGGAAAGGTTAAAATTGAGCTGGGTCTTGGTAAAGGCAAGGCTGTTTATGATAAAAAGAAAGCCATACAGGATCGGGACATGAAAAGGGATATGCAGAGGGATATAAAAAAGTATGTGTGATTTTAAATTTTATATTTTCATCTGATAATAATATAGAGAATAACAATAATGGCAGCTGTTATTGCAAGGAATTTGAGAATGAATCTGTTTTTTTCAGCATCAGGCATAAGAGATAAGTTTTGAAGTTTATATTTTAATTCAAGAAGGGAGTTTATTATTTTGCTGTAGCTGAATTTTTTAAGAACAGATTTTAATGTAACTTTGTTTTTTTTATTATTTCTGGTGAGGTCAAATTTACCCTCTTTGTAAAGTTCAGTATTGTCTGGGTCAATAATTATACTGAAGCCACATTGACAGGATACTTTAATAACACCCTTATCAATGGGAAAGCGCAGCATCCTTCCGCAATCTGGACATGCTTTGATGTACTTCATTTATAGCTATTGAATTTCCATTACCTGCTTTGTCATTTCAGGTATTTTAGAAAAAAGCTCTTCAAGCTCGTTGTTATTTATTTCAGCAGATTCAAGTGCATAACTGCTTAGCTGATGAAATAATCCGTCACTTCCAATGCCTATCCCTGCCATAATGCTTATTGTATTTGCTATGTGAACTATGGATACTTCCTGCTTGAATTCCTCTGGAGCATTTTCCGGCTCGGAATAGAACCTGGCAATGGCTTTTAGAACAGGAGGGAAATTCCACTTTTCAAGAATTTTTTCACTTATCTCCTGGTGGCTGTAGCCCATTATGGCTTTTTCAGCCTCGCTAAAAGTGCAGCCCTTTGTGTTGATTTCATTCATTATATCATTATAGGTATTTTGAACAAACAGGGCAAGCACGGTTTTACCTATGTTGTGTATAATTCCTCCAGTAAAGGTTATAT
>JBBAGC010000316.1:0-3320 GCA_041655115.1 Spirochaetota bacterium
GAGAAAAGGAATTAAATAATATTTCAAATTTAAATCAATTAAAAATTGGAATAGCTGCATATCCGCAAACTCATGGTTATAAAGGTGGTGATTCTACTGTTAATTTTTTGATTAAACAGGTATTGGAAGAAAAAAATCATATTGTTGAGTTTATAAATTATGATTTTACTGTTATATCCGGTTTTTCTTTAATAAAAAAATTTTTTGCAAAACTTGTGGGTATGCCTTTTATTTATAGCGAACTTATAAATAAATATTCTAAAAATTATGACATAGTGATATCAGATAGTGGAATTAATTTTCATATATCTCATCCCCGCTGTATAAATCTTTTGTAAATGGCAAGTACAATTCCCACCCTTGTGAAAGTACTTTTCCCAGGTTGTCGGTAAACAAAATTCCCAATCTATAAAAGAGTCAAATGGTTATTCACCTCCTTTTTTATTTTTATTTTTTATTCTATAAGAATCTCCATCCATGTTAAAAATATGAGCATGATGAAGTAATCTATCCAGCATTGCTGTTGTCATAATAGAATCACCCATCATTTCAGCCCAGTTTTCAAAACTTTTATTTGATGTTAAAACAATGGATGCTTTTTCATATAATTCACTAATAAGATTAAAAAACAGATTTGCTTCTTTTCGGTCAATAGGTGTATACCCGATCTCATCAATGATAAGTAGATTTGATTTTAAAATTCGATTTAACCTGTATGCTGAGGTTCTTTGAATTTCTGATGTCTTTAAAAGTCTCATAAGGTTTGTTACTTTCTCAAAACAGACAGTATATCCTTTTTCAATAGCATTAATTCCAAAGGCAATTGCCAGATGAGTTTTGCCAATTCCCGGAGGGCCAAAGAAAAGGAGGTTTTCTTTTTTATCAATCCACCTGCAGTCTAAAAGGTTTATTGATTCAGATTTACCAATTCCTTTTACAGCTCCAAATTCAAAATCTTTAAACCTTTTTATCGTTGGGAAATGAGCCCCTGTCATGTTCCTTTGAAAACGCTTTTCTGTTCTATAATATATTTCACTTGAAAAGAGATTATTTAAAAAAGTAATATATGAATGTTTCTCTCTTTCAGCATCACTTATAATTTCATCAAGACTCTTAATGATGCCTTTTAATTTTAATGTATTCAGCAGAGACATGGTAGTTGTATATGATTTCATTTTAGTTTTCCTTTAATTTATTATTGATGTGTAAATATCAAGGTTCCGATTTTTAACAGAAACTGATTCATGATGCTTTGATTTTAAAGGTTCTAAAATTCTTTGATTAAACTTAATATCTTCATTGTCATTGCAGGCATACATAAAATGCTGGTAAGTATCATGTAAATTTGCAAAGGAATATGTTTTGTTCTTCAGACAGTATGACAATGCCTGGTGTAAAATATCTTTCTTCGTTTCATCAACATTGAACTTATTTAAAGCATCTATGCATTGGTCTCTTGCAAATCTGGAAAATATTTTAAAGTTTTTAATTGCGAATTCTTCCCAGGACTCAAGATCAAACAGTTTCTTTACTGTTTCCTTGAGCTCCTTTGCTGAAACCTCTGTCATACGCTTATATTTACGGTCTGTAACGATTTTTCCGGGATAATGCGATATTATATGCTCTGCAATTTCTTGACCTGTATAGCTATCAAATACAAAGAGTTTTTCTTTAGTAGCATATATATCAACATTCTTATTTTTATATTTTACCGGCAATTGGTATTGACTTGCATTAAATGATATTAAAGCTTTATCATTCGCCTGCCGTGAATCATGATGCATTATTGATTCCTTTCTGAATATAGAATTCTTAATTTCCTGAAATGCTAATTTTTCTGATTCCAGAATAATAGCTGGAATTTTTTTAGTAGCCTGACAAATCTTGCCATTAGCTCTGCGTTTTAGCCACTTAAAAAGACTTTCCTGTGCATCGGGTATATTTTCAAAATCTCTTGTTGCCAGAAAATTGTACTTTATAAACTTTATAAGGTTCTCAATTTTACCTTTGCTTTCAGGATCTGCTTTACGGCATACATACATGGAAAGATTCATCTCTTCTATGAAGTAGCTGAAATCTTTTGTGTAAATGATATCGCCTTTGTTTTCGCTGACCACCATGAGTTTATCCTGATCTATGACAAGCTCATGAGGTATGCCTCCAATATAGTCAAAACAATTCAATAGGTGATGAATAACATCATGTGTTGTAAATGGACTATCCTGAAAAGCAGCATATTTATATCTGCTACAAGAAAGCACTATAGCAAATACATATAACTTTAAACCGGATTTACATTTGTATTCACCAAAATCCAGCTGCATCTGTTTTCCCGGGGGCATTTCTGGAACTGTTGAATATGTCCTTACTTTCTCTGTAATTATAAGCTGATTTGTTGCTATAAGATAATTGATGTAATTTCGCAGAGTCTTTTCTGAGCCAGGTAAAGAACTATATTTTTCTTCCAGGTAATCATATACTGCAGCTACATTAAGTTTCTGAAAATTGTTAGATTTATATACAAAAATTATTTCATCTGTAAAAGGATCAAATATTTTTGTCCGATACATGGAACCGTTTTTTAATTCAAGGTATTCTTCAGCACTCATTGAATAATACTTTGCAACTGTTTTCATGTCTAATTTTAAATCGCGAGAAATTTTACTTTTTGTTACTCCCTGTCTTTTGAGTTTTTGTATATTCTGAAACATACGCTTATTAACCATTTATCTCTCCAATTGAATAAAATCATCCAATTGGAAACTCTATATTAGTTTGGGAAAACTGTTTTCCATTACCCTGGGAATTCTGCTTTCCATTGGGGTAGGAAAACTATCTTCCATTTCCAAGTAAGTTTGTTAAAACACTTATCTTTAGCTTTGAATGACTTAAAGCATGAACAGGTTGAGCAGTTTCTTATTACAGCTAAGGGTTTGAATTTTAAATTCATGTTGCCTAGCGCAAGGTTTAGGTTTGAGTGTTTAAAGGGCGAGTACTTTAAAAGGAAGGGGCGTTTCATAGAGGCTTACGAATTATTTAAAAGCCTGGAAGTTTCGTCACTTTTGCCAAAAGAGTCCAATGAATTAAATATTAAGCTAATGCAGTTATATTATGCCGCGGGTAATTTAAAGGCATGTAAGGAAAGTATTAACAATCTGCAAAATAAAAACCTTTCTTTGGATCAAAAACTAAATTGTCAGATTAAGCAGCACGAGTTACAAATGTTTTCTGGTGAATATCAGTTAGCTAAAGATGAGTTAGAAAAAAGCTATGGAGAGCCAAAACTCAGTGAGAATGCAAAGGTTGTTATTTTGCATACC
>JBBAGC010000317.1:0-3319 GCA_041655115.1 Spirochaetota bacterium
AGTCGCCTATACATGCTCCAAGCCCATCACAAAAAAGTTCATTTATAAGTCTGGCTTTGCCGTTTATTATCTGAATAGCTCCTTCCGGACATCCTGTTACACAGTTTCCGCAGCCATCGCATTTTTCTTCATCAATTTTTATTATCTGTCGTATCACTTTGTTCTCCATTTTTTAAGAAAATTTTTGAATTTAATTTTTTATCAGTAAAAATCCATGAGTATATATTGATAAATATTGAAATAAATACATTGACCTGGATCAATTATATAGTAATATTAATGACAACTTCTATAGTAATATTAAATATAGCTTTTTCCCTTAAAATGAGGCATGGAAAAAATTATAATATAAACTATTAATTAAAGATGAGGCTGTATTAAGGAATTGTTATAAATGTTAAGCAATAAAAAAATTAGTTTAAGCGATCTTTTTGCAGAAAATCTGATTTTTGGTGGAATGCCGGAAAAGATGATTGAAATGCTGGAATCAGCTGGCAGATCCCACTCTCTTGTCAAGGATGAAATGATTTTTTTTGAAGGCGACAGGGGCGATAAAATATATTTTTTAACAGATGGTCTGATAAAGCTTTTCAAAACCACTGAAAATGACAGGGAAATAGTTGTCCGTTATGTACGCCCGGGAGAGATGTTTGCAGAGGTAGTTCTTTTTGAATCAGATATTTATCCTGTAAGTGCGGTTGCTTTAAGAGACACAATTGTGTATTATATAGAAAGAGATTTCTTTCTTAATCTTCTTAAAGAAATGAATTTTATGAAGCAATTTATAGGAAATCTTTTTAAAAAAATGAGATATTTGGCAGACAGGGTGGCTTTTTTAAATGCCTATGATGTTGAGGAGAGATTTTTTATTTTCATCAATGATCATTTCGGGATTGAGCCTTTAATCAAAATAGATTTATCCAAGGCTGAAATGGCTGAAGCTATTGGGACAATTCCGGAAACCATGTCAAGGGTTTTGGGCAGATTGAAAACAGCAGGCCTTTTGTATTGGGAAAAAAACGAATTAAAGCTGGATGTAAATTATGCAATGTCAGTTGTTGAAAAAATAAAGGTTCATTAAGTGTATCTGCAGGATGCATTCATATTAATTAAAGGTGGAGATTTTTATGAATAATTTTAAACACGTTGTAATAGTTGGTGCAGGATTTTCCGGCCTTTTTGCAGCAAAAAAACTGCTGAAAAAAAAGGTCAGGGTTACTATTATAGATAAAAATAATTATCATACCTTTAACCCTCTTTTATACCAGGTTGGTGCTGCTGAAATTGATCCAGGACACATTGCCTATCCTGTAAGGGCAGTTATGCGCAAAGGGAGAAATGTTAACTTTGTAATGGGAGTTGTTGAAAAAATTAATTTCAAGAAAAACTCTGTATCAACCAGCACTGGTGAAATTGAATATGATTATCTGATTCTGGGAAGTGGAAGTAAACCTGATTTTTTTGGTATAAAAGGAGCAGAAACATCAGCTTTTGTTTTAAAGTCTCTGGAAAATGCTCTTGAATTGCGAAATCACATACTTACCTGTTTTGAAAAAGCCAATACAAGCAACAATCCTGAAGAAAAAAGAAAACTACTGACATTTGTTATTGCTGGGGGTGGACCAACTGGAGTGGAATTTGCAGGGGCCTTTTCTGAGCTTGTAAAGGGGCCTATTCATAAGGATTTTCCCAATATTCTTTTTGAGGATATAAAAATTATCCTGGTTGAGGCAGCATCAAAGCTTCTTTCCGGCTACAGCAAATCAACAAGCGACTATGTTGTTTCCAGGCTAAGCAAAAAGGGAGTAACAGTTATGCTTGACTCTCCCATATCAATGATTGACAGCAATGGGGTATGTTTTGAAGAAAAAGAATCCATTGTGTCTGCAACGGTTTTATGGACAGCCGGGGTTAGCGGATTTGATATACCTTCAGATCTAAGCCCTTCTGTTACTCACAATAAGCGCATTAAGGTTGATTCTTTTCTCCAGTTTGAAGGCATGGAAAATGTTTTTGCCTGTGGAGATATTGCACACTTTATGCAGGATAATGAGCCCCTTCCCATGTTTGCACCAGTGGCAACCCAGCAGGGGATTCATGCAGCAAAAAATATCCTCAGGCTTATAGATGGCAAAGAGGCTTTACCTTTCAGATATACCTATAGAGGCTCAATGATTGTTGTTGGGCGAAACACAGCTGTAACGAAAATTGGTAAACTGGAATTTAAAGGTTTTTTTGCATGGGTATTGTGGCTTCTGATACACATTGCCTATCTTATAGGTTTTAGAAACAAGATTTTTGTTCTTATCAGCTGGTTTACTGATTATATTTTTTATGAAAAAGCAGTGAGGATAATTTTACCATCCTGCAATCCTTCTGATCCAGTATCATGCAAGAAGAAACCTTAAGGAGAGAGAGCGGAATTCATCACTTTTTTTTGTAAATGACGGGTGTGCGCTGTTTTGGAAAATGTGAATATGTGATTTTTTCATTTTTGAAGACAGATCTTTCATCAGTTGTTCAGCGTCTTTTATTAATTCATCAGATGCTGATGCTGTTACCAGCACAGGTGTTTTGATCTCCTCTATGTTTCCACACAAGGGAGAAAGTCCTCTGTTGAAAAAAGATAGTTGCATATCACTGTTCCACTGTAGAATTTTTTCCCATTTGGAACCATGCATTCCAGTGTATTGCTGTTTTAGCAGGGAATTTTTAATGCTCTCTCTTAGTCTGATTAATCTTTCCAGATAATCATGATTAAGGTTTTCTCCGGGAAAGCTGTCTACTATAGCCTTGTGTATAATTTCCGGATTTAAAATCATGCTGTTAAGCGCCACATAGGCTCCACAGCCTATTCCAAGAATAGAAGTTTTTTTAAGCTTAAGCTTGTTGCAAATAAGCGGAATAGCAGAGGCATTATCTGCCCAGAAATTATCTCCTTTATAGGGTACTGACTTTCCATGGTTAAACAGGTCAGGTATTATAACCTTAAAATAGCTTGAATAGAATTTGAGCTCCTGATTAAAGAACTTTGAAGAATGGGCATTGTCGTGTATCATTATAATTGCTTCTGTATTGTCAGCACCTGTAACTTCAAAGTGCATTTTGCCGAAATTCGTTTTTATATGTGGCATTTTTACCTTTCCTGAATTGATGAAAAAATATGATATGTTTAAAGAGCAGAATGTATTTATGGGCAATAATTTTCAATCAGTTTTCAGTAATATTTTGTCTTCTCTGTTTTTATGCAGCAGTGAATTATCTGTTTTTGAGCTTGACTTAATTATTTATATTTAAGTTAATTTTCTGAAAAAATGGA
>JBBAGC010000318.1:0-3317 GCA_041655115.1 Spirochaetota bacterium
GGCATCCTGGCTCTTATAGAATTACAGTTAAAGCTGGCAATAATCATTTAATCACTTTCATCCTTATAAAATTTGAGCTATCCTGAAAGAATAGCTCTACTCAACAAAACCGCTATGAAGATTGAATCCACATCCATTTATTTTTTAAATAAAACCCTATTAAAATTCATTATAAAAAATATTGAGAATCAGCTTTATTTCCTTATTGCTTGCTTCAATTTTTTCATCTGCAAGCCTTGCTTTAATAGCATCTGCCTTGATATCCGGCTCTTCGGTTTTAATCTCAATAATTCTTTTAATAAGTGATTTCTTTACAGGAGTATTTCCAAATCCCAAAAAACCACTATTTTGAAAATAAAGCAATGCACCTGCAATCCTTTCCTGTCTCTCTTCAAGCTTTGTAAGCTTTTGCAAAAAATACTCCGGCTCCCTTTTAGTTAAATATGCAACAGGATCCTCTACAGCCTCTTTAATTCTACCGGAAAGAATCTCTTCATTTATAAATCTGTCGTTTATTCTCAGAAAAAAATTATCCTTATTTACTCTAAAGTTATAACGCAGATAATCATCATAAATAAAAACCAGTCCTCCGGGAATATAGGGGGTATATTCCATATCCTTATATTCATAAGCAGCAGGGATAATCAGTATTTCACAGGTATCATTTACCCAAAAAAACTCCACTCTGCTCATTGTCAAATATTTCCACGATTTAAAATCGCTAAAAAGATCAGCTGTTTTTTCAGCCTGGTTAGCGCCAAGCTCATTTCTGAACCTTATTTTAACTTCAACAGAGGAGCTGTCTTCAAGTATTATAAAATTTTCTTCATCAACAGAGCCTGAATCTATAAGGGAAAGCCCCCTTGAGGCCCAGTCAAACGCCAAGGCATTGGAAACACTAAAGAAAAGAAGAATTACTACTGTAAAAATTGTTTTTTTCATCTTTAACCTACTTCACTTTTATGAGGATTCTATCAAAAGGCTTCATTGTTTTGCCTGGCTCAAGACTGACTATTTTTGCCCTGAACCCGTCTCTGGTTTTAAAAAGTTCTATTTGCCCTATATAATCATCATCACTCCTGAATATCAATCCGCTATCACCCTCTTTTACAGATATGAGCCTGTTTATGTGTATTGATACCCTGGCTGAATCTGCTGGAGAAATAATATATCCGCTTTCAGGGCGCTCCTTTAAAATAGCATCAAGGGCTTTCCTGTAATCCTCTATCTCTTTATTTTTACCCTTTAAAACAGTTGATAAGCCATGCCACAGGCTTTCATAATCATTTATAATGGATTTTGAAAGACCATCAATACCCTTTAAAGCAGGAGGAACAGAGTTTATATAATCAATCCCGCTTAATCGCCCTAAAAGGGAATCAAAATCGCTTATTTTTCCCCTGAGATCGTCAAACCGCTTTTTATCCCATATATTTTCACTTGAAAAAATTTCATCATAACTTCTTAAACCTTTTTTCTCTGTAGATAAGGCTGAACTCCGTTGAAGAAGATCCTTTGTCTCTCCAGGAGCAAAAATGGGATTATATTTTAATGTAAGATGGGAAATATACTTTTCATAGTATTCTCTCATTGCTGCAGAGCCACTTTTTTGAGTGCTTGAAAGGTTTTTCATTTTCATTTCATATACCTTACTTTCATCACCCAGCTTGGCAAGATCAGCAGCTTCCTGTTTAAGCTTTCTTTCAGCCTCACGCTGCTCTTTTTCTATCTCTCTTATAACTTCACGCTTTGAAGCAATTTTTTTATCATACTCTGAACTTATTTTGGCAAGTTCAGCGTTTTCAGCCCTTTTTAATTCAGCAATCTGCTGTGCTGTTACCTCCGGTGGTAACCCCCTGTCAAGCAGGGCGTTTCTCCTGGCAAGATAGGCACTGTTTACATTTAGCCTTGCATTTCTCATCTCAATAATAAGAGAGTCCAGTTCATTATTGCGAATAAGAATTGTATTTTCTGCCATTCGTGCATTGCCAAGCACTTCTTTAAGACGCACATCATCAAATTCGCTTATATTAACATCTATTTCACTGTTCTTAAGCTCTGTGTAATAGGTAAAAAGCGCTGTTACTGTAGCAATTATAGCAAAAAACACCACTATAATTATAAACACAGCCCAGTTTTTATTTTTTCTGCTCCTGGCAAACTCATGTTCCAGTGAATAAACTTCTGATCCACCATCAACATTTATTATTTCCTCAGGCAAAAACCTGGAGCCTGCTTTGCTTAATTCGTTTTTTATTTGTTTGTCATTTCCCATACGCCTTCCCAGTTACTTGGACATTTTCCTTTAGTTCTTTCTTTGAATACATCCGCAGCCTTAAGACTGCACTTTAAAAATCTCTTTCTGGCATCAGCCCATTTACCCTGATAATAAAGCTCCAGCCCAAGCTCATAAGCTGTAATATCCTTTTTAAGATTTTTATTTTTATCCAGATCTATAATTGGCCAGAATATTCTTTGTGTAACGGTTTTACCCTTTACAGTAACCTGATCAAGTTCAAGAAAATATATACCATGATCAGGCACATTGCTTTCTATATCATTTTTTACATATTCTGAACATATAACAGGTGTTTTATAAACTCGTGTTAACCCTTCAAGACGTGAAGCAGCATTAACATTATCACCAATTACAGTGTTTGTCATACGCACATAGGAGCCCAGGGTGCCGTAAAATACGTTACCGCCATCTATACCAACCCCTATTTCAAGAAGAACAGCCTTATACACACGAAGCTCATCTTTGGACAGCTTCCCCTGCTCTGATTCAATATCAGATTTTATTGCTTCCATTCTTGAACGGAGCAATTCAGCAACCTCCTGAATTCTATAGGCTGAACGTATAGCCTGCATGGACTTGTTCTCCTCTCTGTCATCAAATGCCCCGAACACAGCAAGAAGTGCATCACCAATAATGGAACCAATAACACCATCATATTTTGTTATTTCGCGTATTGCCCTATCATAGTGAAGGTTAAGCAGCTTGATAATATCATTGCCAAGAACTTCAGTTATAAAGGTAAAGCTTTTAATATCAGTAAAAAGAATTGTTAATTCCTTTTTGGAACCTTCCAGTTTAACTTCCCGCTCCCTGTATGCCTTTGCAACAAGATCCTGATTTGCAAATTTTTGAAATATATTTACAAGGTTACCCACAGTATTGGAAAGGGAATTAAAAGCAGTACCCATATAGGTAATATCATCATTTGTTGCACCTTCAAGGTCAATGAGTGTGAGGTTCTGATTGTCAATCATAGTCATAATTGAGTTGGTAATAATATCTATATATCGGAGTATCC
>JBBAGC010000319.1:0-3309 GCA_041655115.1 Spirochaetota bacterium
TAAAATAATACAAAATTACTTAAAAAACTGAAATAAAAGATCTATAAAAAATACTTACTTGCCTATACAAAATCTGCTGAAAATTGAACCAAGCACATCATCAGCACTCACCTCTCCAGTAATTCCGGAAAGTGTATCCATAAGCTCTGAAAGTTCAAAAGCAATAATTTCAGGAAGCTCCTCCCTGCTAAGAAGTGTCATTACCTCTTCAACTCCCATTCTTGCTTTTTCCAGAATAGAAATAATCCTTGCATCAGCAATAAAAGAATTTTTAAAACCTGCAAATTCTTTAAAGATCATCTCCCCTATTGCTTTTTCCAGAGCCTTAAAACCTGAACCGGTTTTTGCAGAAACCTTTATAAAATCCAGACCGCTTTCCTGAATAATTTTTTCAACAGTGCCTTTTTCCACTTTATCTATTTTATTAAGGATAAAAATTTTTCTGCTCTTTTCCAATGAATCAATTATAGCCCTGTCCTCATCAGTAATTCCTTCAAAAGCATCAACTACTACCAGTACCAGAGAAGCTTCAGAAATACTCTTTATGCTCCTTTCCACACCCTGTCTTTCTATCTCATCTTCCGGAGATCCCAGCCCTGCTGTATCAGTAAGATTAATTCTTACTCCTTCAATCTGCAAAGTCTCGCGTATTAAATCACGGGTTGTGCCAGGAATATCTGAAACAATTGCCCTTTCCTCATTTAAAATAAGGTTAAGCAGACTCGATTTCCCCACATTAGGACGGCCTGCAAGTATAACATCAATACCCCTGGATACACGCTCGCCTGTGCGGCATCTGCTGTAAATATCGTTTATACTGTTTTTTATTCCTTTTAATGTTTCCACTGCACTGCTATATGAGACAAATTCAATATCCTGATCTATAAAATCTATACCAGCCTCTATATCAGCTTTAAGGATCATTACAAACTCTCTAAGATCTGCAACTGTTCTTTTCAAGGAGCCGTGCATCTGGGACAGGGAAGCTTCAACTTCCCAGTCACTCCTGGCATTGATAAGAGAATTGATTGCCTCTGCCTGGGTTAAATCCATTTTGCCATTTAAAAAAGCCCTTTTGGAAAACTCTCCAGGTTCAGCCATTCTTATGCTGCAACGGTTTAACAGCATCAGTATTTTGCTCACAACAAGAGGATTCCCATGACAGAATATTTCAACCATGTCCTCTCCTGTAAAACTCATTGGAGCCTTATAATATATAAGAATAACGTCATCAATTATAAGGCCATTTTCAGAGATTGACCCATAGGCAGCAAATCTGTTGGTAATTTTTTCAGGGGCAGAGAAGAAAGAACAAGCGGTTCTGTATGACTCAGGACCGCTTATTCTGATTATTGCAATAGATGAATTTACAGGCGCAGTTGCTGGCGCACATATTGTATCCTGAAACATTTTTACTTTTTATTAGAGGGTGAAATTTTAATTTTACGGTAAATACCCTGACCCTCGCTTTTAGTTGTTACTCTTTTATCATTCTGAAGAGAAAGATGAATTAACCTTCTTTCAAATGGATTCATAGGCTCAAGGGTCATTGCTCTCCCTGATTTTATCACCTTAAATGCCATGTCGCGTGACATCTTTTTAAGAGCTCTTTCCCTTTTTTCCCTATAGTCCTCAATATCAAGAATTATCTTCTTTTCACTTCCTGTAGTATGGCTTATCATTAAATTTATCATAAACTGAAGTGCTTCAAGTGTTTTTCCTTTTTTACCTATGATAAGCCCGGAGCTATCCCTGCTTGTCAGCTCTACATAAACCTTGGACTCTCCCTCTTTTATGTCCTTAATGCTCCCTTCCATTCCCATTTTCAAAAGAAGCGCAGTGAGCATCTCCCTTACTTTTTCACCTACATCATCGTTTTGTTCATTAAAATATATTCTTACCTTTGCCGGTCTGGACACTCCAAAACCAAAAATACCACTTTTACCCGGATCAATCACTTCTACAGTTACTTTTGAAGCATCTCTTATTCCAAGTTCAGCCAGGGCTTTTTTGGTTGCATCATCGGATGTCCGCCCTTCAGCTTCTATAACCTTCATCATTAGCCTCCTGAATCTTCGTTTATTTCATATACATCATAATACCATTATGCCATACTATTCTTTTTTCGTTCTCCTAAATGATTAACTACATACTGATGCAAAATCTGATACAGGTTCTGCAGGAACCAGTAAAGCACAAGTCCTGAGGGCATTGTCCAGAATATAAAAAGCAGAATAGCAGGCATCATGTACATCATCATCTTCTGCTGCTGTGTTGCTGCTTCACTCATAGTCTGTCTTTGCTGCAAGATTGTAGAAACAATCATCAGTAGGGGCAAAACATTTACATTAAATCCTGATATAGTAAGAAGCGTATCAGGCATGGAAAGATCCTTTATCCAGAAAATAAAAGGGGCGTTCCATAAATCGAGTGAATTTATAAGCGCGCTATAAAGAGCAAAAAAGAAAGGCATTTGAAGCAGCAATGGCAGGCAGCCTCCCAATGGGTTAACCTTGTTTTCTTTGTAAAGCCTCATGGTTTCACGCTGAAGCACGTCAGGCTTGTCCTTATACTTTGCCTGGAGTTTTTTAAGCTCAGGACTAAGCTCCTGCATTTTTTTCATTGAGTCTGTAGATTTCTTGGTAAGAGGCATAAATACGATTTTTGTTAAAACGGAAAATATTACCAGGGAAAGCCCCAGGTTTCCGAAAAGTTTATTTATATTCATTAAAGCCCAGATAACAAAGTACCTTATAGGTTCAATAATTGTGCTTACATCTGATGCTTTTACCAGCATGGGATCAACATTTTTAAGCAGATCTTTGTCCTTTTCGCCAAGATAGACCCTGAATGGCTTTGCAAGCTCTGCTCCTGGTGCAATATCCTGCATTTCAACAAAAAGACCAGTTCTGCTCCCTGTATCAGATCTGTTATCAAATATTGCGCCTGTGCCTGTAAAACCCTTGGGCTTCATAATAAGCAAAAAGTACCTGCTCATTATGCCTGCGTAATCAGTAGAACCTGATTCTTTTTTTATATCACCAGCCTTTGAGAAAAAACCTCCGCCTTTGCGGTTTTTCTTAAAACTTCCATCTAATGAAAATATCCCTGTTATTGAATTAAAATTATTCTTATAATCAAGTTTAGGACCCAGAATATCTGATGGAGAAAAGATTGCAATCCCATCCTTAAACCTTACATCCTTTTTTCCTATGTTGATAAATCTGTACTCTACATTAAAATCATAACCTTTATCAGTGAAGGTAAAAATCTTTTCAATTCGCAAAGGCTCATCATTCATTTTAATAC
>JBBAGC010000320.1:0-3294 GCA_041655115.1 Spirochaetota bacterium
GACATATGGTATGGGTAAATTTCATGTCCTTATTTTTGTGAAGATATTCTTCTATGGAAGTCCAGTTTTTATTTTCCATTGGTTTTTCATCATTTATTCTAATTTTTTTGCAATTCCCACATATAGGAAGGAGCTTTTCCAGCTCGCTTATTCTTTCCCCTGCTTTTCGGAGTTCCTTTATTTTTCTGTAAAGACTAAGTGCCAAAATAGCAAATATAAAAACAAACAAAGTAATGATGATTACCCGGATAATAGCACTATTTTTTTCCGATTTTCTCTGGAGCAAATCCACAGACTCAGTAATTTTGTCCAACAGGATTTCATTTATAGTACATATATATTCTACAGGTTTTTCATCTCTTGTGGATAAAAACCTCCGAATAAGTTCTTCCTCTGGCTTCCAAATCTCCTCAACCTCCAGCAGTTTTGACATTACACCCCTGTCCTTGAGTTTTGGCAATACCCGTAACTGTTGAGCATCAAGGCTTATTGGAGCCGGGCCTCCATTTGTCAAAGCCTCCTGTGTTTGAGAAAATAAATCCACAGATTCTATTATACTTTCAGGTGATCTTTTGCCATATCCAAAAAGAAGGATCTCTTTTGCTATTTTCTGGGAAAGCATCCTTTGACGGCCTGCAAGGTTTATTCTTACAGCATCATCCTTTTGAATACTGCTATAATAAAAAGCTAAACTGACAAGCATTGCAAAAAACAGAACTGCTGACGTATATAATACCAATTCTGGTTTATTTATTTTCATTGATTTACCGCCTGATTTTCAATAAAAAGTTAATGAGATATTAATGAGATGTAAAACAATGTCAATTTTTTTACTCTATTATTTATAATATTGTCATCTCTCTTTAATCTTTTATTTCAAAAAAAAAGGGCGTCAAAAAGACCCCCTCTATGATAAAGCATTAAAAAATCTATATGTTTAAAGCATTTCTGCTACCTTGGAACCTGTTTTTTTGGCTTCTTTAATAATAGCTTCAATACAATCTTTAACACTAGGTACATCATGAATAAGGCCACAGCACTGCCCAAGAAGCTGCACACCTTTTTTATCATAATCGCCCTCTTCTGTTGCTGCCTGAATTTTATCAAAAGCAGTAGCCATGTGTGCTAATGTCATCATTTGAGTAGGCTGGGCAAGCATTCCAAGCATTACCTTCATAAGCGGAAGATCCAGAGACTTTGCAATTCTTGGTCCAACTATTGCAGCATGAAAAAGATTCATTCCTTTTTTTATAGATTTTTCAGCTGATTTTGATTTAAGAACACGGCACCATAGACCGTCAAATCTGTCAGAGTAAAGTGTATCCTCAACTCCTGCATCAAGGTGTGCCTGAATGGTTCTTTCATGCACAGGGCTTTCCTTTGTTGTAGCAAGCCTTGTTCCCATTGCAACACCATCTGCCCCAAGAGCTAAAGCTGCAACAAGCCCCTGACCTGTGGCAAAACCACCTGAAGCTACAATAGGCACGTCAACCTTTTCTCTCATTGAAGGAATAAGACAAAGGTTTGCAACCTTGCCACCATGAGCAGCAGCCTCATATCCAGTTACCTGGAGAGCATCAACCCCGCCAGCTACAGCTGAAAGAGCGTGCTTTTCATTTACTACTGTCTGAATAACCTTTCCGCCGTAATCATGAACTCTTTTTACAATATTATCAGGCTTGCCCAATGAAACGTTTATTACAGGAACCTGCATATCCATAAGAACTTCAGAGTTTTCCTTTGCACCTGGCATAAGAAGTGTAACACCAGCACCAAAGGGCTTGTCTGTAAGCTCCCTTATTCTTTTTACCGCAGCCTCAGTATCCTTTGTTGAAAGAGGGCCTGTGGCAAGCCATCCTATTCCACCTGCATTACATACAGCAGCTACAAGCTCGGGTGTACTTATCCAGCTCATCCCTGGTAGTACTATAGGATATTTAATCCCGAATAATTTTGTTATTCTGGTTTTCATGTATTATATCTCCTCGTATTTAAAAAATTCATTCAATTTCTTCCTTTAAAAAGTTTATTGCTTCTTCGCACCATTTTATATGACCTGACTCAAAATTAATACCCATTCTCAGATTCAGGTAACGGTATTTTCCTTTATCCGGAAGTTTTTTCACATCACTAAAAAATGTTTTTTCATACTCTTTGTAAAGTTTAAGTTTTTCAGAGTGTTCTTTTCTAAGCCTTTCCAGTTCCTCAATAAGGATATTCTTGGGAACAAGAAATCCCACATACATCTTTACCAGCATATCCTCTTTTATAGGCGTGGGCTTGGATGGAAGGGCAATCCAGTCTATAAGGACTTTTCTTCCTTTGTTTGTTATAAAATAAAGCTTCTTGTTTGGCCTGTCCTTCTGCTTTACTATTTCAGATGTAACAAGGCTGTCCTTTTCCAGGCGAGCCAGCTCTCTGTAAATTTGCTGGTGGGTTGTTTTCCAGTAAAAACCCACAGAGCTGTTAAACTCCTTTGCCAAATCATAACCACTTAAAGCCTTATCCCGCCCTACCAGAGTGGCAAGTATTGAGTGTGCCAATGCCATTTTTTATTTCATTTTCTCCGCTGTTTTAGCAACATGCTCCTTTGCTTCCTTAACCATTCGGTCAATAAGCTCCTTACATGTGGGAACATCATAAACAAGGCCAACAGACTGACCCATCATCATTGGTGCCAAATCAACATCACCCTGTTCCCATGCCTCTTTTACCTTTTTACCTGACATAAGAGGAATAAGCTTGTCAAATCCGCAGTTTTGAGCTTCAAGCTCAAGGATCTCTTCAACACACTTATTTTTTATGGCTCTTCCCTGGAGGTTAAGGGTTTTGCAAATAAGCGTAGTTTCATGCTCCTGCCTTTTTATCAGCTCCTGCTTGATGTTATCATGAACTTCACACTCCTGAGTAGCAACAAATCTTGTTGCCATCATAACTCCCTCTGCGCCAAGTGTTAATGCAGCTGCCATGCTTCTTCCATCAGCAATACCGCCTACAGTTACTACAGGAACATCAAGCTCATCAACAATCCTTGGTGTTAAAATCATTGTTGTTACATCATCATCAAGTGGATGGCCTCCCTCTTCAATACCAGCTGCGTATATTCCGTCATAACCTGCAGCAATTACATGCTTTGCATGACGAACAGCGCCCACTTTATGAAAAAGTTTTACTCCGGCCTTTTTAAGCTTTTCAACATACTCAGGTCCACATGCTCTATGTATTGGTGTACCGGAAATTTCAAGTCCTGCAACCTTTTCCTCTGCACATACATCAAGATACATTTTATGGTGC
>JBBAGC010000321.1:0-3281 GCA_041655115.1 Spirochaetota bacterium
TACAGGAACTGCACAGTTATCAGGAGAAGTTTCTAAAAGATATGGAAGTAGATTACAAAGTGCAGACAGAGGAGTTTATATCCGATGGTGAAATCAAGGATTTTTTGAGTCGTTTCAACCACATATTAATTCATCTTGATATTGATGTGTTGGATGCAAGCTTATTTCACTCAACCTATTTCGCAAACAAAGAGTTGGTAGGAGATGGCGGAGGTAGTGGAAGGATGACGATGGAGAAGCTTTCTGGCGTACTGAAATGTATAACAGAAAATGCCGATGTTATCGGATTCACAATAGCAGAATATCTTCCCTTTGATGAGCATAAACTGCACAAAATGTTTGCGGATATCAAAATATTTAGTAATTGATAAATGCATTTTATGGGTTTTGGAAATGTTAAAGATTGGAGTCGGTTTATTATGAAATCTGATGATAGAGAAATAAAAATCAAAAAACTAGAAGAGCAAAGGAATAAAGCAATTAAAAGTTTGACCGACTATAAGGAAAGTAATCTACCAGTTTCGGCAGCGGCAGAATATTTGACATTTGTTGCTGGAAGTGGCGAAAGCACCATTGAAGTTCGTTACCAAGATGAAAATATATGGCTGACACAAAAAATGATGGCAGAACTATATGGGGTGGATCGTTCTGTAGTTACAAAACATTTAAAAAAGGTGTTTTTAGATGATGAATTAGAGGAAGATTCAGTATGTGCAATTTTTGCACATACTGCCAGTGACGAAAAAACATATAAAGTGAAATTCTATGCATTACAGGCGGTAATTGCTGTTGGATTCAAGATTGATAATCAAAGAGCGGTACAATTCCGTAAATGGATTATCACAATTGCAAAAGATTATACAATAAAAGGCTTTGTCATGGATGATGAACGGTTTAAACTCGGTCATAAATTGACGAATCAATATTTTGAAGAACAGCTTGTAAGAATTCGCGAAATTCGTGAGTCTGAGCGTATGTTCTATCAAAAAATTACAGATATTTATTCCACAGCCATTGACTATGATAAATCAGCCAAGACGACAAAGAAATTTTTTAAAAAAATACAGAATAAACTACATTATGCCGTTCATCGACACACTGCAGCAGAAATAATTATCGAGAGAGCAGATGCGGATCGAAAGAATATGGGATTGACTACTTGGAAATCTGCACCAGAAGGAAAAATTCAAAAGTTTGATGTTTCCATTGCAAAAAACTATCTGACAGAAAAAGAAATTGACTTTTTGAATCGCCTAGTTTCAATGTATCTTGATTATGCAGAAATACAAGCAGATAATAACATTCCAATGACAATGGAAGATTGGGCAAATCGATTGGATAGTTTTATAGAGTTCAACGGAAGAAATTTGTTGATGGATGCAGGGAAAATATCAGCAGAACAGGCAAAACTCCATGCTGAAACGCAATTTGAAAAATATCGCATTGTGCAGGACCAATTATTCAAGAGTGATTTTGATCTGTTTTTAGAAAGTTACGATGAGTAATTCTGTTTAGAAAGAACACGCTTTATGGAAATTTAAGGAGATTATGTTTGGTATAAGGTTAAAATATACACTTCAGCCAAGGGAGGAATATCTACTTGTGACATCAGAATCATCGCTTCAAGGCACGTTGAAATTGTAGTTAAGATGAAGCATCATGGTTCAGGAACATTATGATTCAGGGACAAAAATATGATGGAAATGTTTTGATGAAACATGTAATAAAGGAGAAGTCAATTTTTCCTTTAAAATGAGATGAATTAAATAATAATATAAATTATTTTTGATAAATATGCTTTGATAATTTACAATAAAAGCATATTTATCAAGAAGGGGTAGAAGTAATACTTTCTTAACAAAAAAGGAGGTAAGCATGAAATCCATAAGAAAGATGGGTAAGAAGAAAATAACTCTTGATGAAATTTCAAAATTATATAAATTAAATGACTACAATTCCTTAATCCACTTTATAATAGATAAAATAGACACTGGATTTATAGAGCCCATAAGAAACTCTGGTACAAATGGCAAGACCCCAGCCTTGTATAATAGATATAGAATAATTCATTTAGAGACTGATAATAGCGAGTATGAGAATGAGTTGCAGTTTAATCTTCATTCTTCTTTGAAGATAGACTATTATTTGAAAAATATTAATAAATATAAGGAAGATAGACAATATATCTTGCAACTTAGTAATTATATATCTAATCATAAAGAACTTTTAAATCAACCTGTATCAATGAACGAAAGAAGTTTTGAAATTTGGAACCGAGAAAAATACTTACAAAAAGAAGGCGGTTTTAGAATCCTGAAAAACCTAGGCTTTTCACTTCAGGACTTAAACATCTATGAAACTACAGAGCCTTTGTCATATTATTCACACCATAAAGATATTCCACAAAATGTATTAATTTTAGAAAATAAGGATACATTCTACAGTATGAGGAGGCACTTAATAAAAGGCAATGAGAACATACTTGGACTCCCTATAGGCACATTAATTTATGGTAAAGGAAAAGGGATAATAAAATCCTTCAAGGATTTTACATTCTGCGTTGAACCATATTTAAGTGACGAGTCAAATCAAATAATTTATTTAGGAGATTTAGACTATGAAGGTATATTGATATATGAACAATTATCCGCTGTTTTTATGGACAGGATACCTATTAAACCCTTTAATGAAGCATATCTATATATGTTAAAAAAGGCTAAGGAAGTTATTTTACCTGAGACTAAGGAAGGGCAGAATAAAAATATAGGCAATTATTTTTTAGATTCATTCAATGATAATGATAGAAGTGAAATTTTAGAAATATTAAGGAATAATAAGTATATACCCCAAGAAATATTAAGCAGCAGAGATTTTTAGGAGGAAACATGGAATTTTCTTTTTTGAATAACTTTCCAAAACGAATGAAAAATGTGGGCTCCTATGCTTTTTTATTCAAAAACAGTATGTCTAAGACCACATGGAAGCAATATGGTTTTGAAGATTTTTATGAACAAACTAATATAATATTCACAGTTTTACTTTTTATTATGGAGCAATCATTAAAAGATGAACCTTGCACCATGGATGATATCGGTGGATTTATAGATATGGTGAATATGAGAAGTTTCAAGAAAGCTATTTCCTACGAGGAATGTAAGGAATTAGGGGATTTTATTATAAATGTAATTTTGGGAAACCAAGGAAAAGTTATGTACTTTAGTGGATATGACTTCCAAGATGAAGAGTACAAAAATATACATATTAGCTTTATCAATAATAAA
>JBBAGC010000322.1:0-3271 GCA_041655115.1 Spirochaetota bacterium
AGGGGGAAACACAAATACACAAATTATGCAATATATCAATTGCAGGGAAATAAAATACCGGAAAATAAACTCTATTTCCTGGAATATCTTTTTCTATCCAGCTCCTTGAGCATTTTTTTTCTCATCCTTATTGTTACTGGGGTTATTTCAAGAAGCTCATCATCTGCTATATACTCCAAAGCCTGTTCAAGGCTAAACTCCCTTGGAGGTGATAGCTTTATAGCATCATCACTCCCTGATGCACGTATATTGGTAAGCTTTTTTGTTTTACAGGGGTTTACAACAAGGTCACCCTCCCTGTTGTTTTCACCTATAATCATGCCTTCGTAAAGATCAACCCCTGGCCCTATAAAAAGCTCGCCCCTTTCCTGCAGATTATCCAGAGCATAGGCTATTGAAACACCCTTTTCCATTGCCAAAAGCACCCCCTTGCCCCTTGCAGGAATTGCACCTTTATAATATTCATATTCATAAAAGCTATGATTAAGAATCCCTGTACCCCTGGTTTCTGTGAGAAACTCTCCTCTGAATCCTATAAGACCCCTTGCAGGAACCTTAAACTCAAGGCGGGTATAACCATCACCCCCCTGACGCATATTTATCATTTCGCCCTTTCTTATGCCAAGGCGTTCAATAACCACACCAACATAGGCCTCGCCAACATCAATTGTCACAAGCTCAACAGGTTCAGTTTTTTTGCCATTAAGCTCGCGATAGATTACCTCTGGTTTTGAAACCTGAAACTCATACCCTTCGCGCCTCATATTCTCAATGAGGATAGACATCTGAAGTTCACCCCTCCCCTTTACAATGAACTCCTCACCTGATTCCGACCTCTCAACCCTTATGCTAACATTGGACTGGGTTTCCCTTTGAAGCCTTTCCCACAGATGACGGGAAGTTACATATTTGCCCTCCTGTCCCATAAAAGGTGAATCATTGGGCAAGAATGTAATTGCCAGAGTAGGCTCATCAATATCAATCAGAGGAAGAGGCTTTGGCATATCCTTATCTGCCACAGTTTCACCAATGTCTATACCTTCTATTCCTGCCACAGAAATAATATCACCTGCATAAGCTTTTTTTATTTCTTTTCTTTTCATACCTTCATAGGAAAATATCCTGGTTACCCTGGAAAGAACCCTGGCTCCATCCCGCTTTAAAAGCATTACAGAATCACCGGTTGTAACCTGACCATTATGGATTTTGCCTGTTCCTATTCTTCCCAGATAATTATCATAGTCAATTGCTGAAACAAGAAACTGGAGAGGCAGATTAATTTCACCTGATGGTGAATCAACATATTGTACAATAGTATCAAAAAGCGGTTTAAAATCAGAATTTTCATCCTCAATCTCAAGCTTTGCTATTCCCTCTTTCGCAGAGGTGTAAACAACAGGAAAATCAAGCTGTACATTGTTAGCATTTAACTCAACAAAAAGATCAAAAACAAGATCAAGCACCTCATTAGGTCTGGCATTGGGTCTGTCTATTTTATTTATTACAACAATTGGCTTTAAACCAAGCTCAAGAGATTTTTTTAACACATACTTTGTCTGAGGCATGGGTCCCTCAAATGCATCAACAATAAGAAGAACACAATCCACCATCTTCATTATACGCTGTACTTCACCGCCAAAATCAGCATGCCCCGGAGTATCAACAATATTTATTTTAAAATCCCTGTAAGTTATAGAGGCGTTTTTTGAAAATATTGTTATGCCCCTTTCCTTCTCAATGTCATCAGAATCCATTACTCTTTCAGCTACATGCTGATTACTCCTGAACACACCTGCCTGACGCAGCATGCCATCCACAAGTGTAGTTTTGCCATGATCAACATGGGCTATAATTGCTATATTACGTATTTTTTTCATTTTCTGTCCTGAATTAATAAGATATGCCTGCGATAAAAAGAGGAATTGCCAGCTATTTATCCAAAAATTATTATGCAGATGTTTCTACAAGCATTTTTTAAACAATCATTTGCATTAAAGCTTTTTTTAAGGCATTAGAATTTAAAACATTGATGTTAGATAATAAAACCGGCAATTTTTTTTAAAGATTAAAGCCTCTCACCTGTTTCAGGGTTGAGATTTATATCCTTGCCTTCTGCCTTAACAATAATCTTTCCATTTACAAAAGAGAGCATCCCATCATTCTTTATACTCTGTTTCCATAAAACAGGGCCATCAACCATTGCGCAAAAAACATATTCCCCTGAAGCTACAAAAAGTTTATTCCCATCTTTTACTGGCCCGGAAACAAGCTTTCCTTCCCAAAGAATTTTCCCATGCTTAATAAAATACACATCATACCTGGTAACAAGCAGTCTCCCCTCAGGCTGGGGCTTTGCCTTTTCCTCTTTAATTACTTCAACTATAAGGGTTATCTCCTCTGGGGATTTTTTTTCAACAGCAAAAATTTCTCCTATTTCACGAATAAAATCATCAGCACTAAAGTTTTCTATATCACTTCTGTTAATTACAATACTCCCCTTTGTATTGCTAATAACCCTTTCCATTATTTCATCATTAGTCCCGCCCTTTGCTGTCTCCTTTTTAAGGGCATTTTCAACAACAGATTCAGCCTCTTTTACTTCATCAAGAGTAATAATAACCTGCTCTTTGCCCTTAATTTCAGGTGAAATTTCCAGAATTGATTCTACGCTCTCTTCAAACTGTTTTATGCGCTTTGCAGCCTTTACTTCACCTTCAAATACCTTTATTCTGGTGGTTAAAACCTTATCAGTTTCAATTGCAAACTGGGTTCCCCTTATTCCAGCAACAGCTGTAGGTGTTTTAACCAGAAAACTTTCTGACTTAACAAGCTTTTTAGGCTTGCACAACATTGAACCGGAAGAAAGTCCAAGAGTAGTGGCTTCCAGCTCCCCATTTTTTAAAAGCTGTGAAACAGACATTTCTGAACGGGCCTTAATTCTTATTATTGATTCACCAATTTTAATGTCACAAAATGATTTTTCAGCTGTTACAATCACATCATTTTCTTTAACAAGATCTCCTATCTGGGCATCTATATTATTCTTTTTCACATCCCCTATTACAAAGGTAATCACAGAATATTCATCAATATCTTTTCCTCCACAGCCCATAATAGCCCAGATTAATAAAATTGTTATAAAGAATATATACTGCCTCATTGATTTTCTCCCTTGTTTATTCTTATAAATTAATATTTAAAAAAAAATGCTTATAAAGCAACAATTTTATTGAATTTTTAAAAGTACACTACCTAATTAAATAAAAAATGT
>JBBAGC010000323.1:0-3263 GCA_041655115.1 Spirochaetota bacterium
CAAGAGTGTGGCACATATCGTGTTTATCTTGAAGATATTTTTTTTCCAGAAGAGGAATAATCATATAAAAGATTATTAAAAATAAAAAAATCATAAGAAAAAGAGCAGGAAGAAAAATCTGTAAAAAATTACGGAATAAAAATCTGGTTTTAAATCCAGGCATACCATCTGAAAAAAACTTGTTTTTTAAATTTTTAAACATAAGCGATTATTATTCCCTTAAAAACAGCACTGCCCTATTTAAAACTAATATTTAAAAAATTTTAATTCAGAAAAAATAAATATTAAGTTAACAATTAATTATCCTCATTACGCAAGAGTATTCCCTTTTTCTGCAGGTAATCATAACGGACATTATGTCCAGGCTGATATACCATTGCAATGATTGAATCCTGCCCCTCCTTAATTGAAGAGTATTCAGCAAAATCCAAAGTTCTAATTACAGCTTCAAAAACCCTTAAAGCTCCTGAATGATCACAAAGAGCCACTCTTTTTCCAAGATTCTTTTTTACAAGGTCCACATATGAATGAGCAATACGCCAGTCAGCTTCTATTAAAGATTCTCCTTCCGGGAAGTGGTAAAATCTATTTTTAAAAAACGCCTTAACAGCCTTTTTTTTGTCATCATCATTTCCTGGAAGAGAATGACCATAAACCTCAAGCATCTGCTTATAAACATCATTTTTAAACAGATGAGTTAAAGAACCATATTTCTGGGAATTAAGCCCGTAAAGTGCCTCAAAGGTAATGTCAGGATAACCGGCCTCTTCAAGAAAGCACCTTACAGTTTCTTCTGTGTTTTCACTTTCACTTCCATAAACCTGTACAGGTTCAACCTGGGGATATTTCCAAAGCGGATACCCGGCTTTATTGAGAGAATTTATTAATTTTTTAAAATCTCTTCCAAGCTCCCTTGCTGTATCTATTCCCATTGGTTTAAGCTGATTACCAATTGCTCCGCTTATACGCTCATTGCCCTTCCATGTGTCCCATTTTCCTGAACCTACAAATTCAGGATTATCCCCACCAGACTCATGTACAGACTTTCCATGCCTTATTGTTATAATATGAGCCTGATTAAGGGGTACATAAGCATTTGGGAAAATAGGCACACCTTTGCCATTGGAGAGCCATACAATCCCTTCCTGCATAATTTTACCACTGCCATCATCAAGCATACGCCCTTTTTTTCTTATAACTCCACCTGGATTAATTTCCATATCCTCAATAGCCAGTACAAGCTTTGCCCTGTACCTGGAATTTTTGGTTCCAAATGCGGGTATATTTTTAGGAACAAGAATTTCACTAAAGCGCGTAAGTGAAAACTTTTGACGAAGAAGGCGTTTAAAGCTGTCATTTTTAATAAGCCCGTTCCATGCTAAATAAAAAAGATGCGGGCTTGCATTAGGCACATTTGTCTGAATAAAATCAAATTTATATTTTATGTAATCCTGCGGAGTAAGGCTGCTTTCCAGTCCAAGAATAAAAAAATATATTTTTTTACCAAGAACCTTCAGGTTATTTATAAAATCCCTGTTTATCATTTCAGGAGTAATATCAATTTTTTCCTTGTATATTTCCTGAAGAAACCTTATGTCATCAAAAATATTTTCTTCACGATAGGAGTTATGAAATTCCGCATGCTCCCTTTCAAGTCCTGTTGACTGCTCTGCTGTGGAAAGTTTTGTTTCATTTGCTGTTTTTTCATTCAAATTCATAATTTTTATCACTCTTATTTAATTTTTATGATTAATATAAATTCACCTTTATCCTTTAAATAAAATAAATTTTTTAAATGAAGTCAAACTAATTTCATCATAAAAAATAGATATAACGACAACCTGTTATTTCATCTCCACTATGTTTATCATTTTTTCAAGGGAAAGCTTTGCCTTTTCTTTAAGAGATGAATCCACAAAAATTTCATTTTCCATTTCACCTTTACCGGATATAAAACCAATCACAGATTCAATTGCCATTGCAGTATTAAGAAGGGTTACCCTGTTCATGTTTGTGCAAACAGATTCCCTAAGAGGAACTATTGTTTTATCCGGACTATCCCTGGCTATTCTGTTTACAAAATTAAGTTCAGTTCCTATTACCCAGTGTGAACCGGAAACAGAATTAACAACAGCTTCGTATATATTACTGGTTGAACCGGAAATATCAGAAAGGGCAACTACCTCGCGTGAGCATTCAGGA
Organism: Spirochaetota bacterium; assembly: GCA_041655115.1. Classification (GTDB taxonomy): domain Bacteria; phylum Spirochaetota; class UBA4802; order UBA4802; family UBA5550; genus JBBAGC01. The sequence continues at coordinate 2,203 of JBBAGC010000323.1, forward strand.
TGAACAATAATTTTAGCATCAGGATATTTTTTACGCATCTCCTGTACATCTGAAACTTTAAACACAGCGTGTATGGGGCAAAACCCGTCCCAAAGGAAGATTTTTGCCTCTTTAATATTTTTTCCCTCTTCAAAAGTAAAATCCCGATTTACCTTTATAAAATACTTATCGTCTATACCCAATTCTTTAGCCACATTGCTGCCCAGGTTATAATCAGGAAAAAAGAAAACCGGTTTATTCATATCAAGAAAGCTCTTCACTATTTTTGACGCATTAGAGCTTGTGCATACAGAACCGCCATATTCACCACAGAAGCTTTTGGAATCAACATAGGAATTCATATAAACTACAGGAACTGCAGGAGAAGAGGAATTTTCATTTATAAGGGTCAGAGCCTTTTTTGCATTCTCTCCAGTAATCATATCAGCCATGGGACAGCCTGCTGATTTTTCAGGCATAATCACATGCTGACCTTCCTTTGCCAGAATAACAGCACCCTCTGCCATAAAGCTGACACCGCAAAAAATTATGAACTCAGCATCACTTTTACTCACATCAAGAGCAAGCTTATAGGAATCTCCTGTAAAATCAGCTATGTCCACAACTTCGCTCTTCATGTAATGATGCGCAGGTATGACCATACGATTTCCAAGGCGTTTTTTCCCATCTAAAATATATTTTTTTAATGCTTCTTCTGAATCACTTTTTAATTTTAATTTCATTATAACCGCCATCATTTGAAAATTGGATTAAATAATAAAAGGTAACTGGTTCAGTTACCAGCCAATAGTCTTATCCTCATTACCCCTCCTGATTAAAGGAGATAAAAATTATTTGTCAAAGAGGATTTTTTTTAAGACTAAAGTCAAAGGCCTTAACAGTGTGAGTCAGCTCTCCAAATGAAATATATGTAACCCCTGTGGAAGCTGCACCTGCAATTCTTTCAAAAGACATATTTCCTGAAGCTTCAGTTTTTGCCCTTTTTGCAATATATTTAACAGCTTCACTCATCTCATCATCTGTCATATTATCCAGCATAATTATATCAGCACCGCAATCCA
>JBBAGC010000324.1:0-3243 GCA_041655115.1 Spirochaetota bacterium
TGAAAACCGGTAACAATAACGACTTTTTTTTCATCCAGGGATTTTAAAATTTTCTCTGTGGAAATAGCGGAAATTTTTGCATTGGAAAAATTTCCATCAGTCATCAATTTTATCTGGGAGCCATTATATGAAATAGCATCAACACCAATTGACTGGAGTGCTATTGCAAGCAGGGAAACCGACACCTGTTCTCCAGTTGAAAGGAGCATATCCATCTCCCTTTTGTCAGGACTGGTGTTTATCTCCCTTGCAAGATCAATTAGCATATCTGTGGTTTTCCCCATTGCAGAGAGTACAACCACCACGGAAAATCCCTTTTCTATATAAATCTTTATTCTGGAAGCAACAGCCTTAATCCTTTCAGGATCTTTAACAGATGTTCCCCCGAACTTCTGCACAACTATTTTTTTTGAAGACATTTATTTTTTATCCTGATAATTTTCTATAATTATTCTGGAGTACTATCCTTATTAGGAGTAACAATCGCAGTACCAATCTTAGTTCCCGAATTAAGATTTTTTGAATTAAATAGATTTCCATAATTACCTGCAGGGTCAAAATTTACTTCATAAACATCATATTCACCTGGAGCTACATTATTAAAAGTGTAATCTTCTGTCACATTTAATGGATCAGTTCTGTTTGCAAAAACAACATGGGGTGGAATTTTAAAATTCTCCACTGACTTTTCATACTTATCCCATGCTTCTTGATATCCATCAAAATTAGGTAAACCAATTTTTGAATATTTGGTCTGCCAGTCATATTTATATTTTTCATATGCCAAATAATAATCAAGAACAGCTTCTATGTTATTACCCGGAGATTTAGGCGGAAGGGGCAGATCATATTTATTCTCATCTCTTAAATCCTTGCCAGTTGTTGAACCATCGCCTTTAATATCCTCAATTGTATAATGCTCAATATTATCTCCAGCTGGAATTGCTATTATATATCTATCAGCTGTTGCTGTCCCACTTATTGTCCCTGTCTTTCCTGGAACATATGCCCTGGCAACAGCGTGAATATTTCTTCCTATATAATCATCACCAGCTCGCACATCACGAAGCCAGTCAGAAAAGGCATAGTAATGAGCAACCTTATAAACACCACCAGAGTAATAATCATACTCATATTTCTTTATAAAGTTTTTTACTACAAAGCGTATTTCAAGAACTGTTTCAGGATCATGCCTGTTGTAATCAAGCCCCCCGATTATTGGAACCTCAAGGGGAAATATCCTTAAAATATCCGCTGCTTCAAGCATAAGGCTATCCTTATGTGAATTAACCATAAGCTGATTAAAATCAAAACCATCTACTGTTTTTTCATGAAAAATTACCTGGGAAGGCCCTTCATGAGTAAAACCTGAACCTGATGTTGTATAAACCTCTGCTCCATCAAAAACCATCTTTCTAATATAAACCTGAACAGTATCATAATACCCTTCAGAAGGATCGTCATTTTTTAAAATAACTCCCTTGCCATTAAAAAAGGGAACAGAGTCCCCGTCACCTTTAAGATCAAACTTAAATACCTGCCTGTAATTGGAAATTTTTTTACCACCCAGACGAATTTCTGCCAAATCAAGCATAAATTCAGTAGGAAGCTCATTTGCACTTGAAAGAGGATAATTAACTACTGAATTATTATCCTGAAAAAGTGGATCTGTTGTATCAGATCCAAAATCACTCATTTTCTCAAAATTCGAGCCACCTTCACTTTCAAGGGTGCCCTTAATTTTAATTGTAAGCCTGTTTGTGGCCATTTCTGTGAATACAGGTTCACTGCCGCATCCGGTTAAAAGTGCTGCCAAAACTATTATTGTAAAAGAAAAATTTTTTATTTTTATCATATTAAAAAACACCAGTTATAAATTCAAATTAAGGTAAAGGGAAACGCCCGCATTTATAACATGCCCATTATTTTTTGAACCCTCAATATGTTTCTCAAAAATAAGCATATAATCAATTCTTAAAGCTATATTTGCCATCTTGCCAGCAGGAAAGGATATCTCCACCCCTGCAGAAAACATGGGATCCCACTGGCTTATTTTATCAGGCTTCATCTCAACATGACAAAAGCCTGCTCCCCCTTTTACCTGAGTCCTTACAGGAAAATTAAAAGGAAGAAGATAGAGCAGATTCATATATGCAGGAACAAGCTGCAGCTCATCCACACCCTTTGAATCAAACTTCTGGTAAGATGATTCAAATCCCACCTTTAAGCTGTCAATGGGCAGGTTGTAGCGGAAAAACCCGCCACCACCAAGGTTAGGTTCAAGCTTGTCACCTGTTTTAAACACAGGGGTTATTGGACCAAACCATGCACCAATTTGAGGCCTGTTAAAATATCGCTTTCTTACATTTGCCGCAAAAAGATCAGTTGAAGCTAATAATACAAAAGAAACAATAAAAAAGTATATAATATTTTTTTTCATTTTAAATCCGGATATCTGATTTTTGAATAAATTATTTTTGAACATAAGCTATATATGTCAATAATTAAAATGCAGATTTATAATTATCAAGCGGGGGATTGTAAAAAACCCTGTTCAAATAAAGTCCGTATGGAGATGCTGTAAAACCGCTACAGTCTCTGTCTTTTGCCAATAGAATATCTTTAATATAAGATGGTGCTTTACCTTCTTTGCTCATTGATATAATTGTTCCAACAATTATGCGTATCATATTATGAACAAAGGCATTTGCACATATTGTAATTGTAATAAGATCATCCTCTTTTTTCACATCAGTATATTCAATTTTTCTCACTGTCCCATTTCCACAAGATGATTTTTTGCAAAAAGAAGCAAAATCCATCTCTCCTTCCAGGAATTTAAGCGCTTCCTTAATATATTCACAATCCAAAGGAGCACTTACCCACAAAGCTCTATATAGCATAAAAGGCGAACGCAAAGGCGAGCTGTATATAAGGTACTTATATTCACGCTTTAATGCAGTAAAACGGGAGTGAAAATTTTCATCAACAATATAGGCATTTCTTACAGAAATATCAGATGGCAAAATTCCATTTAACCCCAGACAAAGCCTTCGCAGATTTATATCCTGCTCAAGATCAAAGTGAACAACCTGCCCAATAGCATGTACCCCTGCATCTGTACGCCCGGCTGCAGTCAGCCTTGGATATTCCCTTGTTAAAACCCTAATCCCCTTTTCGATTTCATCCTGAACAGTCCTGCCATTATCCTGAACCTGCCACCCATTAAAAAGAGTGCCATCA
>JBBAGC010000325.1:0-3228 GCA_041655115.1 Spirochaetota bacterium
CTTTGTTTTCTAATAATCCAATTTTTCTATTAGCTTTTTTCATATATTTTGAGTATGGGATAAGCACAGCAATTTTTTCCTTCTTTTTTCCAAAGGAAATTGTGACTTCTTCTCCTTTTCTGATATTCTCGATTACTTCAGAAAAACGACTTTTAAATTCACCAACTTGTAATATTTTCATAATTATATAATAATGTAAATTGTCAACTTGTCAAGTAAAAAAATTAAAAAATGATGTACACTGATTGATTTTGTTTCTTTTGTTCGAGCAATGAAAAATGAAATTCTAAAAATTCATTTTCGTCAGAGTTGGTCAATTGAGAGCAAAATTGGCTTTTGTTCATCGAGGCTTTGCTTTTCAGCTTGTTGATTTCTTCAAAAAGTATTTTTAGTTCGGGTATTGTTTTCATTTTTTTAATGCTCGGTTTTACAATGTCAGTCAATGGGCAAAAAACTTGTTGTGGGTTGCCTAAAATTACTTATGGCTTAGCTTCATAAATACGCAGTCAGGCTTTTACTTTTGAAATTCAATTGTTTCCGCTATTTTTAATACAGACTTCCAATAATCAGAGCTTTCAATATACTTTTCAAAAAATGTATTAGAATCAGATATTATATTTTTATGTTTATCCTTCCAAACAGTTATTCCATTATAATAATATGGAATTAAGCTCGTGTCATCTGCAATCTTAATAAGCAATTCGATTATTTGTAAAATTTTTTTATCATCTGTTTCATCTAAAGCTGTTTGTGAATATGCTTTTTGAATATCATCTATAAACTCCTCAAGAAGATAATATTGATTTTTATCTTTAGAAAACAAAAGATTGCTTTCATTTGGTTCAAGCAATACTTTGATTAATTCATGTAATTCCACAAGCCGAACATCCTGTTGCTTAACAAGCTTAAAAATCAATATTTACCAGGGTGTTAGAACTTTTTTAGAATAGCTACCGTTATACCAAAAGAAATGGCTGCTAATAAGAAAACGCCGAACACTATGGACAGTGGCGAATTATCGCCGGTTGCCGCTCTTGCAGTATAATCAAATCCGCTGTTTGTGCTGTGAATCCCTACGCTGTCCATATCAATTTGCCCTTTTGTTACCGTGAACTCAAGCCACATCGGTTCTTCATCAGGAATATACTTTGCAGATATAACGTGCTCTTTAGCTTTTCCTTTTATGAAGGTGGACTTCGTCTGATTGTAAACGGAATGCATCAGATTTTCGGTGTTTGTGAACACATACCCATACAAGCTGAAAGTATCGTAGAACTCTAAATGGGCATAGGGCTCACGTACAATCTTATATTTCCTTTCATATTTTCCTTCCCTATGGGTATCTTTTTCTATTACGGTTTTCCCTGAGAGTTTCTCGCTGAGAAAGTCGATGTAAACATAGTTATCGTTGAGATGGCTTTTTATTTTTTGCACTTTCTCTTCTTTGTCGTTTCCATGAAACACAAGGTCATCAAGAGAAATGTCCGAAACGTTGATAGTGCCACGTATTTTTCCTAATGCATATATGCGTCCATCAGTCTTAATCGCTTCGTCAAACTCCTCCTGACTGTCGATTACAATTCTAATATCAGAGTCCATTAGCTCCTGAACACTTGAGCTCACATGAAAGAAAATCAGATAAACGCTTAATGCAGCAGCCAACACAATATGCACACTCAGAGCGATAATAGTCCTGTTTTTCATGTATCTCTCTCCTCTCGATTTTTTTTATCGAATATGTTTTTGTATAAAACTATACTATTTAGTTCCTTGTTTTACAAAGCCTAATTTCTGTATTTTAATATTCGTGCCTAATTTTTGACAAGCATCAACATCTTTAAGTTTCCAATAAGCATCGCTTGCTTTATTTATATGCTGAGGCTCACACCATGTGTTAGTTCTTCAGCAATTAGTTCTGCCTGCTGTAATACTGTTTCTGTGGCAAGCATCTCCATGTCAGGCGGATAGCCATATTGTCTTAAAATCCTTTTAACAATAACTTTTAATTTTGCTTTAACGCTTTCTTTTATTGTCCAGTCAATGGATGCATTTTCTTTTACCTTTTCGTAAAGTACAACAGCAAGTTCTCGCAGTTGCTCCTGTTCCATAACCTGCTTTGCACTGTCATTGCTTGCTATGGCTGTATAAAATGCATATTCATAATCTGAAAGCCCCATTTCCTCCGGTTCTTTATCCATTTCATGGATTTCTTTGGATAATTTAATAAGCTCTTCAATAACCTCTGCTGTAGTTATTATTTTGTTATGATATTTTCTGATAGAATTTTCAAGCATTTCCATTAAAGTTTTACTTTGAATCAAATTCTTCTTTGTACGGGATTTTATTTCATCATTAAGTAGTTTTTTAAGAATTTCAAGAGCGATGTTCTTGTGTTTCATATTTTTTACTTCAAGGAGAAAGTCTTCTGATAATATGGAAATATCCGGCTTTTTAATTCCGGCAGCATCAAAAACATCGATTACTTTTTCTGTAACAAGTGCTTTGTCAATAACCTGACGAATAGCAGTTTCAATTTCCTCGTTAGTTTTCCCAGAGTCAGTAGTATCAAACTTAACAAGCCTTGATTTTACTGCCTGAAAAAAGGCCACTTCATCTTTAGCATCCATTGCCTGCTCATGGGGTATGGCTATTGAAAATGCCTGGGATAGTGCGGTTACTGCATCAATATAACGTTTTCTTCCATTTTCAAGACCAAGTATGTGTTCCTCAGCAGAAAGTATAAGAGATAATTTTCTGCCGGTTTCAGCTCCAAAGTATTTTTTGTAGGCAAAACCATGGAACATTTGTGATACAACTTCTAGTTTTTCCAGCATAAGTTGTAGGGCTTTTTCCTGACTAACAGCCGGGTCACCTTTACCACCGGCGTTAGAATAAAATGAAAGGGCTTTTTTTAGATCAGATGCTATGCCAAGATAGTCAACAATGAGACCGCCGGTTTTATCTTTATACACACGATTTACGCGTGCTATTGCCTGCATTAAATTATGGCCTTTCATTGGTTTGTCAATATAAAGGGTATGCAGGGAAGGGACATCAAAACCAGTGAGCCACATATCCCTTACAATTACTAGTTTCAGTTCATCTTCCGGATCTTTCATCCGGTCCGCTAAAGAACGTCTTTGTTCTTTTGTAGTATGATGCTTGGCTATTTCAGGACCATCTGATGAAGCAGAAGTCATGACTACCTTGATAGCGCCTTTTTTTAAA
>JBBAGC010000326.1:0-3227 GCA_041655115.1 Spirochaetota bacterium
CTGCTGTTCCCTGTTCATTAAAAGCTTTCGTGTTATAAGGTCTATGGACTGAATCCCGTTAGTTCCTTCATAAAGCGAAAGAATTTTGGAATCCCGCGCAAACTGCTCTACTGGATAATCATTGCAATAGCCATACCCGCCATAAACCTGTATTGCCTCAGAAGTAACATTCCAGGCAAGATCAGTGTTTCCAGCCTTGCATATTGGAATAAGAAAATTAACAAGAGCATCAGCCTCTCTTGCCTCATCCTCTTCAGCATTATGTGCAATATCAATATTATAACTGACAAAATATGAAAGCATTCTCATTGCTTCAGTCTGGGTTTTCATCAAAAGAAGCATTCTTTTAACATCAGGATGTTCAATAATAGGTACAGATGGTGCCCCTGCATCCTGGAGTTTCATAACATGAGGCATCTGCTTTCTATTTTTTGCATAGCTTACAGCATGAAGATATGCTGTACTGGATAAAGAAAGCCCCTGCACTGCACACTGAAGCCTTGCCTCATTCATCATCTGAAACATGATCCTCATTCCCTTGCGTTCCTCACCCATGAGAAACCCTTCACAGGTTCCATTATCTCCAAAGCTCATGGTACAGGTGGGACAACCATGAATTCCCATTTTATGTTCAATTCCTGTACAAAACACGTCGTTTCTTTTGCCCAAAGAACCATCAGGTTCTACTAAAAATTTAGGCACAAGAAAAATCGAAATCCCTCTTGTTCCTTCAGGGTCACCCTCTATTCTTGCAAGAACTGCATGCATAATATTCCCGTAAAGATCGTTTTCTCCTGCAGAAATAAATATTTTCTGACCTACAATTCTAAAAGAACCATCAGGCTGACGAATTGCCTTTGTTTTAAGAGCACCAACATCAGAACCTGCTTCAGGCTCTGTAAGGCACATTGTACCTCCCCATTGACCAGTAATCATTTTTTCAATAATAACATCCCTGTCAGGATGATGATAATAATTCTTTACCAGACCAAGCGCTCCTCCACTAAGGATAGAAAACATGTTCCAGGTAAGAGAGCCTGCATTAAAAATTTCATTACAGGCAATATTCATTGTTACAGGCATGCCCATACCGCCTATTTCCGGATCACTTGAAAGCCCCGGAAAACCAGCCTCATTAAATGCAGCAAGTGCAGGCTTAAATAGATCCTCAGTTTTTACCTCTTTTGTTTCAGGATTGTACTTAGAACCGTTTTTATCCCCTGGAGCATTTGCAGGGTATGCAAGCTCTACTGCAATCTGCTCAGCAAGATCCAGTGTTGCTTCATAGGTATCTTTGTCAAAATCAGCAAAATTACTGAATCTTGACAATTCATCAATTTTAAACATTTCAAAAAGTACAAAACGCTGGTCTCTACCATCAACAAGTTTATTTAGGCTCATCAAATCCCCCTGAATTAATTAATGTTTATAGTAATACTTATTTGTTTTTAAAATAATCCGGCTGCAATATTTATAGTTAAAACTCTTTTAATCCAAAATACCCCTTCCCCTGACAAAGAAAACTAAACACTTAACAGATGCATTGTCAAATATTTTTTTAATAATACAAATAAAACTATATTTTCATAAGCCAAATAACAATAAAAGTCAAACAAAATATATAAAAACAATGCACAGCACAGGATTATTTCATAATATAGCCTATATACCCTGAAATACTAACTTATTGAAAAGTGCTTGATAATTATTTCAGTTAAGCCTTTTTTGATAAATATTGTAAAATATCAGTTTTTAAGGAGGAGAAATGAACAAGGCAGAAATAGCTTTTATTGGCGGCTCAGGTTTATATGAAATAGATGGTGCAGAACTGGTTGAAGAGGTTAATATTGAAACACCTTGGGGAAAACCTGCTGATAAAATAAGCATTATGAATATTGACGGAATAAAAGTTGCATTTTTACCAAGACACGGGAAAGGACATGTACATGCTCCTCATCAGCTTAATTTCAGAGCCAATATTGCAGCCTTAAAAATGATAGGTGTTAAAGAAATTGTAGCATTTTCCGCTGTAGGAAGCCTTAAAGAGGAAATTCCTCCAATGGATTTTGTTCTCCCTTCCCAGATTATTGACCGCACAAAAGCAAGAGACACAACTTTTTTTGAAAATGGCATTGTTGGGCATGTGGGCTTTGCAGATCCTTTCTGCCACAGGCTCCATGATATAATCATACCTGCTGCCAAAGAACTCAATTTAAAGATGCATACAGGCGAAACATTAATCTGCATGGAAGGACCTGCCTTTTCAACAAGAGCTGAAAGCAATCTTTACAGATCCTGGGGCGCAGGAGTAATAAACATGAGCACTATTCCTGAATCAAAGCTTGCAAGAGAAGCAGAAATATGCTATGCAGTAATATGCATGAGCACTGACTATGACTGCTGGCATGAAAGCGAAGAGGATGTAACAGTTGAGATGGTTGTAAATAACATGAACACCAATTCAGCAAATGCCAAAAACCTTGTTAAAGCTATTGCAAAAAAACTTGGTCAATCAAGAACCTGTTCCTGTAAGGATGCATCTAAATATGCCATAATTACAGCACCGGAAAAAAGAAACCCTGAACAGGCTGAAAAACTTAAGAAAATTTTACCTGAATATTTCTAATAAAACTGGTTTAATTATAAATTTTAATAAAAAATCAGCAAAAAAAAATTTTATTAAATATGTTTGACAAAAATCATACAAATATTTTAATTGTCCTGTTAAAAGCTGTAATAATTAGTAATTTATAGTAAATATAGATTAATAATTAATTTTTTAAAAAAATTCAGTCTAACTATTGACGAATGCAGATTTTAACACTATATTAAAACTACAACACACACATATATGAAGATGCAAATCTTTGTATATCAATCAAATCCTCATAAAAAAGAACCGGCAAATTTAAAGCAGCCCACCCTGGGCTGCATTTTTTTTTTATTTATCCATCTGAATAATCCTGAAAATAAAAACAGTAAGTAATAAAATAGTTAATTAGTTCTTGGTGAATAATTACGAAAAATTTAAGAAATTAATTGATAAATAATTAATCCTGTGACACGGTGTACCTGTTATTTCACCGCTAAATAAAAAAACAGGAGAGCACCATGTACACAGGATTAACCGAACAATTAGATTTTGGAAATCATCTAATTGCAGAAATAGTACCAAAAGCCCATGATCTCGTCAAATTAAAAATGATCCTGGATTGGGAAAAAATAAA
>JBBAGC010000327.1:0-3226 GCA_041655115.1 Spirochaetota bacterium
TTTTGATCTGGGTCTTATAATGTATTCATCCTGTCTTAGATTTGCAGTTTTTGGCGCTATTGCTGCTGGATTGTTTATGAAGCCAGGAACAGGTTTTTTTATAAATGCCGGAATATTTTTTCTTGTTCAGTCTGGTTATGCAGTACTGGTAGGATTAATAGAATCTTTTATGGCAAGATTCAGAATGAAAAAAAACCCTCAGTTTATATATACAATCACTGCTGTAACACTTTTGCTTTTTATTGGTGCTGTGCATGCAGCAGGTATAACAGGGGGTAAGATCCCATGGTAAACCTTGTACTTTTATGCTTCCTTGTTACGTTGTTTTTTATTATTACAGCATGGAGGCTTGTTACCTATCTTCAAATACTTGCAATTCAGGGAATACTTCTTTTTGCAGTAGCATTTTTTTCTCTTTCATCCATGCATACTGCTAATTTTGCTTTTATTCTTTTTGAAACAGTGGTTGTTAAAGCAGTGACTATCCCATTATTTGTTGGGTATATTTTAAAAAGAAATAAAATAACAAGGGAGGCCGAGCCTCTTATTCCGGTTTTCATATCCCTTGTGCTCATGGTAGGTGCCATAATACTTACGTTTTTCCTTTCCTATGCTTCCGGATTTGATATTTCTGATAATCTTTTTTTTATTGTATCTTTGGCTACTGTGTTTACCGGACTATTTATAATTATGACACGGAGAAAGATTATTACTCATATTATGGGGTATCTGATAATAGAAAACGGTGTGTTTATACTTGCACTTGCTGTGGGTAATGAAATGCCCATGATGGTAAACATGGGAATATTGTTAGATGTATTTGCAAGTGTGCTGACATTGGGAATATTTTATAATAAGATTGGTGATGTTTTTAAGGATGGAGATGTTACACTGCTTATGAGGCTGAAGGATTGATTCTATGTATATCATATTTTTTATAATATCATTTTTAATAGGCGTAGTGCTGATTTTTAACAGGAATAAAATTCTGAAAGTGCTATTCCTGTGGTTGTTTGTAATACTCCAGGGTTGTTTTGTTTATTTTGCAGTAACAAATACAGGTAGCAGCTTTGGGTATTTTACCATTGATCATCTGGCAGTTATTTTTATTGCTATTTTGTTTGTTATATCATCTCTTTCAATATATCATAGTTCCATATATTTTAAATGGCGACAAAAAACTGAAAGGGAGTATAACCTTTATTATGCAGCAATTGTAGTGCTTGTTACTGCTCTAAACTGTGCCTATTGTGCAAATCATATAGCCATAACATGGATATTTGTTGAGATAACAACTCTATCTGCCTCATTTATGATTTATTACCGTCGTACAGAGCTTACTCTTGAAGCTACATGGAAATACATGTTTATCTGTACAATAAGCATTACCTTTGTGTTTATGGGTATATTATTTCTTGGCATTTCAATGAAGCATGCTGGGTTAACGGAAATGACCTATAAGGCACTCATGGATAATGCACATTTGCTGGATCCCTTTTGGACAAAGATGGCCTTTATTTTTATTTTTACCGGCTTTACAGCAAAAGCTGCCCTTTTCCCCATGTACACAGCTGGTATTGATGCAAAGGATAAATCACCTTCACCAGCAGGGGCTCTTTTTTCCAGTGGTCTGATGAATGTTGGTTTTTGTGGTATTTACAGGGCTTACAGTATTGTTCAGCTTACTGATTCAGCAGAATGGTCTAAATCTGTTCTTGTGATTAGTGCAACTGTATCTATCTTTCTTGCATCTGTTTATATAATAAAGGTTGTTAATTATAAAAGAATGCTTGCCTATTCAAGTGTGGAGCACATGGGGCTTGTTATGCTGGGACTTGCAATGGGGGGCGCAGGTGTATTTGCTGCAATTTTTCATCTGATACTCCATTCTTTTGTAAAGTCAGCCTTGTTTTACCAGACAGGTATAGTATGCAGAGTATTTCACAGCAAGGTGATTGAAAAGACAGGAGGTTTTTTTAAGCAGAGTGTTACTGGCTCCCTTGTTTTTATTCTGGGTTATTTATGTGTTACAGCTGTTCCACCATCAGGATTGTTTATTAGTGAATTTTTGATGTTTCGTGAAATGTATATCAGCGGATATTTTTGGCTTATGGTTATAATAATGATTCTTCTTACAGTAATAATCTGGGCTATGGGAAAAAATATATTTCACCTTGTTTTTACATCTCCGCCAAATATTAACTTTGAGTCTCTGGAGCGACCCAGCCCCTTTGAATCGCTTTCCCAGTTTGCATTGATTCTGTTTGTCATGTTTATGGGGATTTTCCCTCCAGAGTCAATACTCGATTATATACGCGCTGCTGCAGCCTTGGCAACATCTTAATAAAGGAGGGTTTTTGTGTCTGACATTGATAAAGAAGTTTTAAGAATAAAGAACTGTGAAACAGTAAAGCTTAACAGAATCCCTCAATTAGCCTATGAGGATTTTATAGAGTTAAACAGCTCTCTTGTTTCAAAAGGGGAGAGGCATGTATCACATTATTTTGCCTTCCCAGAGGCAAAACAGCTGCGAATTTTTTCTATTATAGCAGATGATGCTGCCAGGGATATAATATGTTCATCATCACCTGTTTCTTTTGATAAACCTGTTCCATCTATTACTGCTATTCATCATTCTTTTCATCCCTTTGAAAGGGATATACATGAAAAATTTGGAGTCCAATATACTGATCACCCCTGGTTAAAGCCTTTGAGGTTTCCGGCTGCTGGAAAAGATAAAAAAAGTATGGCAGGCTATCCTTTTTATGAATTTAAAAGTGAGGATTTGCATGAAGTAGGAGTAGGTCCCATACACGCAGGAGTTATTGAACCTGGCCATTTCAGATTTATATGCAATGGGGAAAAAATCCTTCATCTTGAAATACAGTTAGGTTATCAGCACAGGGGAGTGGAGGAACTTTTTGTTGATAAAAAAAAGCTTCTTGAAAGAATAATCCTTTCAGAATCCATAGCTGGTGATACAACTAATGGCCATGCAACAGCTTTTTCATTGCTCTATGAATCAATGTGCGGATTTGTTCCAGGTGAGCATCTGTCATTTGTCAGAACTCTTGCACTTGAGCTTGAAAGGCTGGCTATTCATACAGGTGATCTTGCTGCCCTTTCAGGTGATGTGGCATATCAGCTGGGAAACGCAGTATTTGGAAGGTTGAGAACTCCTATAATTAACTATACACAGTCCTGGGGTGGTAACAGGCTGGGAAGG
>JBBAGC010000328.1:0-3218 GCA_041655115.1 Spirochaetota bacterium
TAAAGAAGGGAGAATCCCTGATATTCCTGGAAGGATTTATGTTGAGCCATCAAAAACACCAGATGTGTTTAAATGGGACTATACCAGCCCTGAAAAACTTCAGGAAGCATATGATGATGGATGCAGAGACGGAGAACTGTTTATAAAAAATAACAAGTAAGGACATCAAGAACAATGGCATAATTTATTGTGCCATTTAAAAATATCAGTTTCCGTATCTTTTTCTTATTTCAATTAGATCTTCAATATTATCTGTGATAATTCCGGCAGCACAGGGGCTTAAAAGTTTATATTCATCCTCTGTGTTTAAAGTCCAGAAAATTACTTCAGCTTTTATTATTCTTAAAAAAAGAACAATTATTCTGGATAAAAATCCAGGGATATTATGAAACATCTCTACCGGAATATTCAAAAAATCGGGTTTAAACTTTTTAATATCAAGCAATGTCTTTATTAAACCTTTTTCAAAAAATTCTTTCCCAAAAAGCATTCCTGTCATATATCCGGAATTTTTATAATCAGTAAGAAGATCGTGCCTGAAAGATGAAATAATAATATTTCTTTTTGAACCTGCACGTTTAAGTCTTTTAATAATTTCCGGCGCATCATCCGGTGTTATAGTTTCATCTTTAAGCTCAATATTTATAAATTTATTAAGAGGCATAACCTCCAGAAAAACATCAAAATCAGGAACATTTTCTCCTGAACCAATATCAAGCTTTTTTATATCATCTATACTCATTTTTCTAATATCCCTGTCAAGCCCAACCAGCCTTAGCATATTAATATCATGGGTAACAAGAAAAAAGCCCTCATCAGTTTTTTGCACATCACACTCAATTCCATCTGCACCAGCTTCAAAAGCCTTTTCAAAGGCAAGAAAGGTGTTTTCCGGATATTTGCTGCTATATCCCCTGTGACCAAGTATAAAAATTTTTCTTCGCTTCATTCATTTATTCCCGTTCATATTAAAAGCCTGTTTATTTGTGGCAGATGTAAATTGCAGCAGCACCCAGAGTTTTTGCTTTATACTCTACTTTTTTAAATCCGGCATTTTTTATCCTGTTTACCAGTTCACCTTTATCAAGGAAAGTTGAAATGCTCCCTGCAAGATACCTGTAGGCTTCTTTTTTCCCGGAAAATAATCCTCCTAAAAAAGGAAGAACTTTTTCAAGATAAAGGTTATAAAAAAATCTCACTATTCGATTATTTGGCCTGGTAAGCTCGAGAATAAGAAGAGTTCCCTCTGGAGCAAGAGCACGGAATGTTTCTGATAAAAAAACGTCCACATCAGGGATATTTCTTATTCCAAATGCTATTGTTGCCACATCAAAGCTCTCCCCTGTAAAGGGGAGTTTGCCTGCATCTGCCTGTATATTTATCCCTGAAAGCCATCCCCTATCAATACCCTTTTTTAGCATATTAAAAGAAAAATCAAGGGAATAAACCAGACCGCCTGCTGAAACAAGCTTACGGGTTAAGTCACCTGTGCCACAGCATATATCTAAAATTTTTTTATTTTCAAGATCACCTGCAAGCTTTACCAGATCCCTTCTCCAGAAATTATCTATTCCTCCAGAAAGAAACCTGTTTAAAAAATCATAGGTTGGTACAATTGAATCAAACATTGTGCGCACATAACGCTTTTTATCACCCGGATCCGTGTTGTTCACTTCATAGCTGGAATAATCTTTCATCTAAATTTCCCATAGTTAATATTAAAGAAATTCATAAAAATAATGCCTATTATTGCAAGATATTTATTCAAAACAGCTTAAATCTCTTTGAAATATGATGTTAAAAATTTTTTCTTAACAAAAAGCTTGAGAAATTAATTCTATTTTATTAAGGAATTAATATTGACATTAATATTCACTATGTCATATTAAACTTATAAAAAAATTATTCCCTTATTCAAAATAAAGATTCATGGTAAAAATAATTTTACCTGCTTTATGTTAGATGGAGTAATTTAAAAAAAATCCCTGTAAAAAAGGAGAGCAGAATGGATTTAGCTATCATTAATTTTATTAGGGAATATCAACAGCTGGTTTTTAACACAATTGTTATTGCAGCAATTATTATCACCTTTATATGTATTTCAGGAGCGATAAGATTTGGAATTGCAATAAATAGAAGAAAAAAGGGAATTTATCCCCCTGCAACCAGTCAAATGGATCATTGATATTCGAATTATTAAGAAAAGGCAACATTTTATTGAAATTCTTAAATTATTTGCTGCCGGTAATAATTATTTTTTTATCGGCAATAATTTTGTATTCTTCTGATAAAACAGGAATCTACCAGATTCCTGTTTTTGATTATGTAACAGGACGTTTTGACCCATCTGCCCATAATGCTTTTGTGAATTTAAGCAATACAGCCATACCAGCAGCGCGTAAAAATATTTATCTGCGAAAAGAAGCAGTGGAAGCATTTGAAATAATGCTTGCTGATTTCAACAAAGATCATCCTGGCATTAAAATCTGGATTCAAAGCGGTGCAAGAAATTTTTCAGCTCAAAAAAGTATATGGGACAGAAAATGGACTGGCCAGTTAAGAACCACAGGAACATCTGATATAACAAAAATAAAAGATCCTGTTAAAAGAGCAAAACTAATTCTTAGATATTCATCCATGCCTGGAACATCCAGACATCACTGGGGAACAGACTTTGATATAAACCATCTTAACAATAGATATTACAGTAAAGGCGAAGGTGCCATAATTTACAACTGGTTTGTATTAAACGCTTATAAATACGGATTTGGCAATCCCTATGCAGCAGGAAGGGAATCTGGTTATGAAGAGGAAAAGTGGCACTGGTCATATCTCCCTCTTGCAAAAATATTTCTCAATGACTGGAATACTCTTTACAGGAACAGCCCTGAAGCATTCAATACAAAAAATCTTTTTCAGGGCTCACAGGAATCAATACATCTGGCTCCTGTTTATGTAAATTCTATAAACGGGGAATGTAAATAATACTTGAAATATTTACTATTACCTGTATATATTACAGAAATCCAAAATTAAACAAAGTAAAGTTGTAATCATTTAAAATCCGGGCTTAAAAAAATAACAGCTTACACGAGGCAACAATGAAAGACTTCACAAGATGCAAAGCGTGCAATTATATAACACAAAAGGATAAATTAAAGGATGTATGCCCTGCCTGTGGTGTTCCCAAAAAATTTTTTGAAGACTATAAATACAAT
>JBBAGC010000329.1:0-3218 GCA_041655115.1 Spirochaetota bacterium
GAAAGCTCGTCAATATCTTTCATTGTAAAATCAACCTTGGCAGCATCTGCTATTGCAAGAAGATGGAGCACTGTATTTGTTGATCCTCCCATTGCAATATCAAGGGACATGGCATTGAGGAATGTGGTACGCGTGGCAATAGATTTAGGAAGTACTGAATTATTGTTTTTCCCATAGTATTCGTATGCCATCTCAACAATGCGCTTTGATGCTTTTATTGCCATTTCCTTTCTTGTTTTGTGCGTTGCTACAACAGTGCCATTGCCTGGAAGTGCCAGCCCTAATGCTTCAGTGAGAGAGTTCATTGAGTTTGCAGTAAACATGCCTGAACATGAACCACACGTGGGGCATGAATGCTTTTCAACTTCAGCAATCAGGTCATCAGGAACTGTTGGGTCAGCGCCCATTACCATTGCATCTATCAGGTCATATTTTTTATTCTGGTAAATTCCTGCTTCCATAGGCCCGCCTGAAATAAATATTGCAGGAATATTTAGCCTCATTGCTGCCATAAGCATTCCAGGAACAATCTTGTCACAGTTTGGAATACATATCATTGCATCAACTTTATGGGCATTACACATATATTCAACACTGTCTGCAATAAGCTCTCTTGAAGGAAGGGAATAAAGCATGCCATCATGACCCATTGCAATGCCATCATCTATTGCTATTGTATTAAACTCAGGAGCAAAGCAGCCCTCTGCTTCAATCTGTTCTTTTATGAATCTTCCCATTTCATTGAGATGAACATGACCTGGCACAAGTTCTGTGAAAGAATTTACTATTGCTATTATAGGCTTGCCTATCTGCTCCTCTTTAAGCCCATTGGCACGCCATAAACTTCTTGCTCCTGCCATTCGTCTTCCGCTTGTTGTTTCATTGCTTCTAAGATTTAAGGACATTGCTTTACTCCTTTGTGATAATTTCTTTAAATGGTATTTATTCTAAAAAGTAATAGTTCAAATTAATTTAATTGTTTTTTATTGTATTTGTGATAAATTTAAAAAATAGTGCTATTGTCAAGATAAATTGGATATTTTAAAATTATTAGTTTTCGAGATTCCCAAAAAGTTCAACAATATCTTCCATGGTATAGGGCTTTTTTAGCACACCTTTAAAGCCATGTTTTTTATAATTAGCCATTACAGGATTTTCCGAGTAGCCACTGCTTACAATGGCATTTATTTCAGGATCTATTTTAAGCAATTCTTTTATTGCAGCTTTTCCTCCCATGCCACCTGGAATGGTTAAATCCAGAATAACATAGCTATATTTTGATCCTGATTTTAATTTATCCCTGTAAAGCCGGATTGTTTCCTCGCCATTTTTTGCGCAGTCCACGTTAAAACCCAGGTGTTTAAGCATTTTCACAAATACCTGGAGAATGTATTGTTCATCATCCATAATCAGGATAGAGCCATTGCTGTTGCATTTTGCTTGAGTTATATTTTTTTGCGGTTTTACTGCAACTTCCTTTGAGGCTGGTAAATATATTTTAAATGATGTTCCTTCTCCTCTGGTAGAAATGACTTTCATATAGCCTTTATGTTTTTTTATAATGGAGTAGGTACTTGATAAACCAAGACCCGTTCCTGAGGCTTTGGTTGTGTAAAAGGGGTCAAAGATTTTTTTTATATTTTTTTCTTCAATTCCGGATCCATTGTCTGAAATGCGTATGTATATATATTCAGTTTCAGGTTCAAGCTCCTTTATTTCAACTTCAGAATTTTTGGCCTCAATTACAATTTTGCCACCATTTGGCATTGCCTGCAATGAGTTTATAAGGAGGTTGTTTATAGCCTGGCTTATCTGGTTTGGGTCAATAAGTGCAGGTTTGATATTATCATCTATAATAAGGCTGCATTTTACAATTGGATCTTTTATCAGGAACTTAACCGATTCCTTGAGCAAATCTGCAATAGAGTATGGTGTAATAAGAGGAGCACCTCCTATTGCAAATGTAAGGAGCTGTCTGGTCAGGGCTGCTGCTCTTTCAGTTGCTTTTTCAATATCTTCAATTATTTCTTTTAATCTATTATTAAGAAAGGAGGTGTTTTTTGCAATTGACAGGTTTCCTGATATTCCTGTTAAAAGGTTGTTAAAATCATGGGCTATTCCTCCTGCCAGGAGGCCAATTGATTCCAGCTTGCTCATTTTTATAATTTCATTGTCAATTTTATGCTTTACTGTGATGTCCCTTAGAATCATAATAATGCCAATGGGGTTTCCTTTTAATTTAATAACAGAGCTGATTAATTCAATAATCCTTTCAGTTCCATGAATATCAATCATGGTAAAGGGTATGCCAATGTTATTAAATCCGTTTTTTTCATCCAGCTTTTCAAGTGTATTGAAAAGAATATCATTGGTTGTTTTATCATTAAGCCGTACAACATCTCTTATTTTTTTTCCTGTGGCTTCTTCCTGGGAAACCCCTGTTAATTCTTCTGCAATAGAGTTTATTAAAAATATCCGACCTGACATATCATAGGTTATTACTCCATCCCCAACTGACGAGAGAGTGGCTTTAAGATATTCTTTTTCTTTTTCAGTTTCTATATTGGCATCTAACAGTTCAGCCTGTGCTGCTAAAAGCTCGCTGTTTAAAGTCTGAAGGTTTTGAAATTGAGACTGGATTTTGTCATACTGTTCTTTTATAATTCTCGAAGCTTCTTTAAGGTATGTAATGTCAGTAATAATAAGAAGTATTCCCTTGCTTTTTCCAATTAAAAGAGATGAGGCAGATATAAGAACATCAATCTTATCGCCACCTGATTTTTGCATCTGTACTTCAAACTGTTTTTTTAATATTACGCCTCTGGATAGATTGAAAATATAGTTCCAGGTTTCTTTATCAGACATGGAATCACTATCAAAGAAGTCTAATAAATTTTTTAAATAGAAGAGTTCTTCTTTATATCCTGTCATTTTTATCATGTTTGCATTTGCAAAAATGGGAGTATTATCAATAAGAAACAATATACCATCATGGGCAGTTTCAAAAAAAAGCCTGTATCTTTCTTCTGATTCTCTTAAAGATGATAATACAGATTCTTTTTCTTTCTGGAGTATTTTGATTTTGTCAGCTACAGCAATCGAAAGAAAAATGGTGCCAGCTGATATTCCCAGCATATATCCCCATTCAGTCAAAAAATTATCTTCAATTACACCAAAGCTCCTTAAAGCAAGAAGAGATACTCCCAGGGGAAAGAGTA
>JBBAGC010000330.1:0-3217 GCA_041655115.1 Spirochaetota bacterium
CTTGGTTCATCATTCTGTGGATTTTTTAGAACAAAATGCAAGCGAACTTCAGAGTCTACTTTTTGATTGTCGCGTTCTTTTTTATTTGGAATAAAAAAACTATCAGGATTCTTCTTTGCTGTTGCAACAACATCTTCAATTTCCCATGATTTCATATTATTCTCCTGATTGCAGTGCAATATTATAAAACTTAATATTAAGGATAGTATAATTTTCAATAATTTATTCATACGAAAAATCTCACCGAACCATTGCATACAACTCCCACTTACCCAAATTACTGCACCTAAGAAACTAAACTTTACATATTTTTAGCGTCTTTGTCAACGTAAAAACAGAGCAGTATTTAAGCCTCTCAAGCTAATATAAATCAGCCTTTTCTGGTATATAAACCAGAACATCTTAATAAGAATCATACCAAAATATCTTTATTATACATAGGAAGCGATTTCCCAAGTTGATACAACTGTAACTATTATTAAAAAATTGACACAAAGAATTTATATATGTATTGTTATCATAACTAATCCTTATTAGCAAAATCCAAAAAAAGACTATACATTCAAGGAGAATTTTTCTTATGAGAATGGATCGATTAACATTGAAAGCTCAGGACGCTATAAATAGCGCACAAAATATTGCCACTGAAAATAACAGCTATGAAATACTTCCTGAACATCTGCTTAAAAGCATTATAGAACAGGAAGGGAGCATATTTGTTTCCATGGCACAAAAGCTTGGAGCGCCCCTTGCACAAATTAAATCAGAGCTTAATGACTGCATACAAAAAATGCCCAGACAAACAGGAGCAGGCCCTGGTGGCGGAGCCATGTCACAAAAGCTTCGTACAGTTTTAAACGAAGCCTGGAACAAGGCAGTAAAGCTAAGTGACCAGTATCTTAGCACAGAACACATGATTCTTGCACTTGCAGAAAGCGACAGTGCAAGGGCAAAACATATACTCAACTCCTATGGATTTAACAAGGAAACAATACTGCGCATACTCATGGATATTCGGGGCGGGAAAAGTGCAGACAGTGAAAATGCAGAAGAAAAATATAATGCCCTGGGAAAATACAGCCGCAACCTCACTGATTATGCCAGGATGAACAAGCTTGATCCTGTAATAGGAAGAGACGAGGAAATACGCCGTGTTATACAGGTACTTACCAGGCGCACAAAAAACAACCCTGTACTTATTGGAGAACCGGGAGTAGGTAAAACAGCAATAATTGAAGGCCTTGCCCAGAGAATAGTTGCAGGAGATGTTCCTGAAAGCCTTAAAAATAAAAGGCTTGTTGAACTTGACATGGGTGCGCTTATTGCAGGAGCCAAATTCCGTGGCGAATTTGAGGAGCGACTCAAGGCTGTTATAGAAGAGGTTGAAGAATCTGCAGGAGAAACTATACTCTTTATTGACGAACTCCACACCCTTGTTGGAACTGGCGCTTCTGAAGGCTCAATGGATGCATCTAACATGCTTAAACCAGCCCTTGCAAGGGGTGAAATGCGCACAATTGGGGCAACTACTTTAAGCGAATATCAGAAATACATTGAAAAAGACAAGGCTCTGGAGCGCAGATTCCAGCCTGTATTTACAGATGAGCCCTCTGTTGAAGATACAATAGCTATTTTGCGCGGACTCAAGGAAAAATATGAAGTGCACCATGGAGTAAGGATTTCTGACTCAGCCTGTGTTTCTGCTGCCATACTTTCAAACCGTTACATAACAAACAGATTCCTTCCTGACAAGGCTGTTGACCTTATTGATGAGGCAGCTTCCCTTATTAAAATGGAAATAGATTCAATGCCCACTGAGATTGATGAAATAGAAAGGCGCATACGCCAGCTTATGATAGAAACAGAAGCTCTTAAAAAGGAAAAGGACAAAGCCTCAATTGAAAGGCTTGATAAAATAATGAAAGAGCTGGCTGATCTGAATGAAAAGAAAAACTCTCTTGTGGGTCAGTGGCAAAAAGAAAAAGAAGTAATAAAAAAAATCAGCAACATTAAAGAAGCTATAGAGCAATATAAAATTGAAGAGCAGATGGCGGAACGTGAAGGAAACCTTAACAGGGTTGCTGAAATCCGCTATGGAAAAATTGTTGAGCTTGAAAAAGAGCTGCAGGAGCTTAAAGAGAAAGCAGCTGAAACAGACACAGGGCAAACCCTTTTAAAGGAAGAGGTGACAGATCAGGAAATAGCAGCTGTTGTGTCAAGATGGACAGGCATACCTGTTTCGCGCATGCTTGAAGGTGAAAAAGAAAAGCTTATAAACATGGAAAATCTCCTTGAAAAACGTGTCATAGGCCAGCACAGGGCAATTAAAGCGATTTCAGATGCTGTAAGAAGATCGCGTTCAGGAATGCAGGATCCAAACAGGCCAATGGGGACTTTTATTTTTCTTGGACCAACAGGTGTAGGTAAAACAGAAACAGCAAAGGCAGTTGCTGAATTTTTATTCAATGATGAAAAGGCAATAGTTCGTATAGACATGTCTGAATACATGGAAAAGCACGCAGTATCAAGGCTGATAGGTGCGCCTCCCGGATATGTAGGATATGATGAAGGCGGACAGCTTACAGAAGCAGTAAGAAGACGCCCCTACTCTGTAATACTTTTTGATGAAATTGAAAAAGCACACCATGATGTTTTTAACATATTTCTTCAAATACTTGACGAAGGGCGACTTACCGACTCCAAAGGACGTGTGGTAGATTTTAAAAACACCCTGATTATTATGACATCCAATATTGGAACTGCATATATCAGTGACCAGTCCATACCACAGGAGGACAGATTAAAGGGCATTGAACAGGAGATGAAACATCACTTTAAGCCTGAATTTTTAAACCGAATTGATGAGACAATAATTTTTAATCCTCTTTCACAGGATAATATTTCAGTAATTGTTAAAAATCATATTGCAGAAGTAGCTTTGCGCCTTAAAGACAGGGGAGTAATTCTTGAAATTACACCTGCTGCACTGGGATTTCTTTCCAGAGAAGGCTATGACCCTGCATTTGGAGCGCGTCCATTAAAAAGAGCAATTCAAAAACACATACTCAATCCTCTTTCTATAAAAATACTTTCAGGAGAGCATAGTGAAGGCGCTGCAATGAAGATAGATTACAAGAATGATGAAATAATTTTTGTTGCAGGAAAAAAATAATACAGCAAGGGGTAATAGTTTGTCATTCCGGTCGCGTAGGCAAGC